>JBIPLL010000101.1:0-7587 GCA_044368425.1 Beijerinckiaceae bacterium | reverse complement strand
CGGGCTGCCAGGCGCTGAAACCCGTGCCGAGCGAGGTGAGCAGCGTGCCCGCGCCCACCGTCGCACCGAGGAACAGGTCGGTGCGGCCATCGCCATTATAGTCGCCGGCGAGAAAATTCGCCGCAGCCGGCGCATTGGCTCGCCAGGTCGCCGGCTCGAAACCGCGACCGGTCGAGATCAGCGCGACGAGGTCATAGGTTCCCCAGCCGGTCGTGACCGGCAGCAGCAGGTCGCTCTTGCCGTCGCCGTTGAAGTCGCCCGCGCTGATCGTGCCCGACAGGCCGAG
This sequence comes from Beijerinckiaceae bacterium, assembly GCA_044368425.1. Taxonomy (GTDB): domain Bacteria; phylum Pseudomonadota; class Alphaproteobacteria; order Rhizobiales; family Beijerinckiaceae; genus JBIPLL01. The sequence continues at coordinate 7,301 of JBIPLL010000101.1, read as the reverse complement.
CGGGTTGAACGGCAGCGGCACATGCGGTTGCGCCGTGAAGCTCGTGCCATTCGACAGGAAGGCCTGCGCGTTGTTGCCGAAGATCGAGCCCGACAGGCAGGCAATGTCGGCCTTGCCGTCGCCATTATAGTCGCCGACGCGGGTCAACCCGTCGAGCAGCGTCGCGCAGGGGTGAGGCACAGGCAAGGCGGGCGCGAAGCCGCTGCCCGTGGAGCGCAGCAGGCCGATGTCCTGAACCAGCAGGTCGGTGCGCCCGTCGCCGTCGAAGTCGCCGGCCAGCGCGGTCGTGGCAAGCCCCTCGCGCCCGCGATTGAAGCGCGCATGCACGACGGTGCCGGAACCGTTGAGGTCGAAGACAGCAATGTCGAGCCAGGACGTCTGGAGATTGTTGACGGTCTCCGTCGTCTCGAAGATGCGCACGAGCGACTGGCGGCCATCGCCGGCCATATCGCCCACCAGCCATTGCTCGGCGGGTGCGACGTCGCAGACCGGCTGGCCCCAGGACGAGGCGAAGCTGCGGAATTCGGTGGCGAAGCCCGTTCCGGTCGACCGGTCGATGGCAACGGAGCAGGTGGCCTGCCCGTTGGAACCGGGTGGCTCAAGGGATACGCGAACCCGATCCGAACGACCGTCGCCGTCATAGTCGAGCAGCATTGCACCGTTCAGGGCCGTACCGCCCCAGGCCGCACCGGCAAAATGCGTTGCCGCCCCCTGATAGGTGAACAGCCCGCGCTGCAGGAAGGTGTCGCCGGTGACAGTGCCCGCCGCATCGAGCGTCGCGTCGGTGCCGTATTCCCGGACACCCGTCAGGCGCGAGGCACCCGTCGCCGGGCTCGCGTCATAGGCCAGCGTATAGGCGCGCACGATCTGCCCGCCCGTCCGAATCGTGATCGTGCGGATGCGTTGATCGATCTGGCCGACCAGTACGCCTGCCGCCATCCGCACCGGATCGGGCCGGGCCTCGTGAGCGAAGGCGATCTCGCTGCCATTGTAGCTGATCGTGCGCAGGTAGCAGGTGACCTGGCTCGTGCAGCGATGGCTGTAGAGGACGACATTGCCGTTGGTGTCGACGGCATTGGTCAGGACGTAACGGAAATATCCGTAGGAGCCGCCGGTCGGGTCGGCGGGATCTTCCGGAGCGAGATTGAAGATCGAGAGATAGGTGAGACGCGTGCCGTCGCGGTTCGTCACCTCCCAGACATTGCTGGCAGCGTCGAAGCGGATGCGGCGGAAGCTTTCGACGCGCGTGGCATGGGTGCCGCCCGAAGCGCAGCTCGGGCTCACCATGGCTGGCGTGCAGACGACGAGTTCCTCGCCGTCGAGCAGCCAGGTGTCGCTGGCGTCAAAGCGCGGCGACCCGCGTACCCGCGATACGCGCACGATGTCGGAGGCGCCGCTCAGGCTCCAGCCCGTGCCGAGCCACCCCGCATTGAAGCCGCCCGCCCGCATTCCGGCATTGGAATCGTAGGTGAGGGCAAGACGCGGCTCAAGGCCGCGAAAGTCCGGCACCTCGATCGGGATGGACTGCGTGAAACTGCCGTTGAACACGGCTTTCGGGGTATCGACCGTGGTCTTGTCGGTGGTGCCGGGCGCGGGCAAGGGGCCCGCCGCGCTCGACGCGGCCTGAGGCGATGCCACGGCCTGCGCCGGCTCGCTCTCCACCGTCCCGGCCGATGGTTCGGGCAATTCCGGTTCGCTGGAAGTCGGTTCGCTGGAAGTCGGCGGGGGGGCTTGCGCAGGCGTCGGCTCGGGGGAGACGGGCGCGACCGACAGGGGACCAGGGTCCGCGCTGGCCTGCGCAAGCGCCTCAAGCGGCGGGCCCGCCGCGACGGTGAGGCACAGCACAATGGCAAGGCAGCGGCGCAACGCCGCAACGGCACCGCGGCGGGTGCCCTGGATCAATAGGGTCATGAAATCCTCGGTTCGGCCGGACACGCTGCGCGCGGTCGGAAGGCGGACCGGATCAGGCTAAGGGCGCCACGACGGCCGGGGATAAACCGGGGGAACGGGCGAGATCGGGTTCGTTCAAGACGTCCCGGCCGGGCTTCCCCGCACGCCGCGTCTTGGCCATCCCCCACATTGCGGCAGGCGGCCCCGTCCGCGACGGTTGCCGCAGATGACGGATGGAGAAAACCGATGAAGACCCATGATTTCCAAAGCGGAACGACCGGCGCACGCGGGCTCTCGCGCCGTCAGGTTCTGGCAGGCGGCGTGGCGGGGATGGGGCTGCTGGCAACGCCTGCCCTGGCGCAAACCTTCCCGGCCCGGACGATCACGCTCGTCGTTCCCTTCGCAGCGGGCGGCTCGACCGACGTGGTGGCCCGCATCGTCGCGCAGAAGATGAGCGAGATCCTCGGGCAGAGCGTCGTGATCGAGAACCGGGCCGGCGCGGGCGGCAATACGGGCGCGCAGGGCGTGGCGCGCGCCGCGGCCGACGGCTACACGATCCTGATGGGCACCATCGCGACCCATACGCTCAATCCGGTGATGGCCAAGACACGCCCCTACGACCCCGTGGCCGACTTCACCCCGATTTCGCTGCTCGCCAATATTCCCAACGTGCTCGTGGTCCATCCCTCGCTGGGCGTGAACAATGTGCAGGAGCTGGTGGCCCTGCTCAAGCGCGAGCCGGACAAGCACAATTACGCGTCCTCGGGCATCGGCACGCCGCTGCATGTCTCCGGCGAATTGTTCAAGCGCATGACCGGCACGCAGATGCAGCACGTGCCCTATCGCGGCGCGGGCCCTGCCATGAACGACCTGGTCTCGGGCCAGATCAAGATCATGTTCGACAACCTGCCGGCTTCCGCCCCGTTCATCCGGGCGGGCACCATCAAGGCGCTGGCCGTGACGGTGAAGGACCGCGTGCCGGGCTTCGATATCCCGTCGATGCGCGAGGCGGGCCTGCCCGATTACGAGACCTATTCCTGGAACGCGCTGTTCGGGCCGGCCAATCTTCCCGCCGCGATTGTCGAGCGGCTCGCCGATGCGGGTGTGCGGGCGGTGCGCGATCCGGCGGTCTCGACCCGGCTGACCGAGCTTTCCGCGGTGGTCGTGGGCTCGACGCCGCAACAGCTCGCCGACCACGTCAAGGCGCAGCTCACGGCCTGGGAGCCGGTGATCCGCGCGGCGAACATCACGCTCGAGTGAGGCGAGAGACACGGGGCTACTTCGCATCCGGATGAAACGATGTTACGCACGGGCATTGCTTCTGCTTTTGCCCGTGTGATGCCTTGCCGACGATCGATCTTGCCGATGCCGTTTCCGCTTATGGCCTGTCGCTGAAGGCCAAATTGTCCAACCCCGCCGCGACGGGTGCGCCCGAGGACCAGCTGCGCAATCCGCTGGAGGCGTTTTTTCTCGCGCTGGCGGACCATGCGGGCCTTGCTGGCGTCGTGACGCTTGTGGGCGAGAACAACCTAGCCGATCTCAGGGCGCGGCCCGATTTCGCGGTGAGCGTGCACAATGCGCTCGTCGGCTTCATCGAGGTGAAGGCGCCGGGCAAGGGCGCCGACCCGCGCCGCTTCGCCGATCCGCATGACAGGCGCCAGTGGGACAAGCTCAAGGCGCTGCCCAACCTGCTCTATACGGACGGGCAGAGCTTCAGCCTGTGGCGCGACGGGCAGTTGCAGGGGCGGATCGTCGCGTTCGACGACGACATCGCCAGTGCGGGCGGCAAGCTCGCACCGCCACAGGCGCTGATGCCGCTCCTCGCGGATTTCCTGCAATGGAGCCCGGTTCCGCCACGCAATGCCCGCCAGCTTGCCGAGATCGCGGCGCGGCTGTGCCGCCTGTTGCGCGACGAGGTGCGCGAGGAGATGGAGCGGGGCAGCCAGGCGCTGACCGACCTTGCCAGCGAATGGCGCGGGCTGCTCTTCCCGCAGGCGAGCGAGGCGGAATTCGCCGACGGCTATGCGCAGGCCGTCACATTCGGGCTGCTCGTGGCCCGCGCGCGGGGGATCGAACTGCGCGGCGGCATCGACGCGGCGGCGAGCGCGCTGCGCAAATCGAATTCGCTTATCGGCACGGCGCTGCGGCTGCTCACCGACGATGTCGCCAACCAGCAGGCGCTCAAGACCTCGCTCGACACGCTCGCCCGCGTGCTCGATGCGGTGGACTGGGACACGCTGACCAAGGGGCAGGCCGATGCCTGGCTCTATTTCTACGAGGATTTTCTCGGCGTCTACGACAATGCCCTGCGCAAGCGCACCGGCTCCTATTACACGCCGCCGCAGGTGGTGGACGCCATGGTGCGGCTGGTGCACGAGGCCCTGCGCCATCCCGACCTGTTCGGCCGGGCGCGGGGGCTGGCCTGCCCCGATGTGACGATTGCCGACCCGGCCATGGGTACGGGCACCTATCTGCTGGGCGTGCTGCGCGCCATCGCCGCCGATGTGGAGGCCGATCAGGGAGCGGGCGCCGTGGCGGGCGCCATCGCGGCGGCGGCCGACCGGCTCATCGGCTTCGAATTGCAGTTCGGCCCCTTCGCCGTGGCGCAATTGCGGCTGATGGCGGAGATGCAGGCGCTCGTCGCCGGCACGCAGCAGCAGCCGGGCCATCCGCAGGGTAATGTGCCGTCGCTTCGCCTCTTCGTCACCGACACTTTGGGCGATCCTTACGCGGCGCAGACGCAATTCTCGGCCATGACCGCGCCCATCGGCGAGAGCCGCAAACAGGCCAATGCCATCAAGCGCGGCGAGCCGATCACCGTCGTCATCGGCAACCCGCCCTACAAGGAGAAGGCCAAGGGGCGCGGCGGCTGGATCGAGGCGGGCTCGGTGGGCCGCGACGCCGCCATGGACCTGTGGTCGCCGCCCGTCGGCTGGGGGGTCAGCGCGCATGCCAAGCACCTGAAAAATCTCTATGTCTATTTCTGGCGCTGGGCGACGTGGAAGGTGTTCGGCTCGGGGCTGAATGCCACGACCGGCGAGGCGGAAAGCGAGCGCGCCGGCATCGTCTGCTTCATCACGGTCGCGGGCTTTCTCAACGGGCCGGGCTTCCAGAAGATGCGGGCGGAGCTGCGCCGCGATTGCAGCGCGATCTGGGTCATCGACTGTTCGCCCGAGGGCCACCAGCCGGAAGTCGCCACCCGCATCTTTCAAGGCGTGCAGCAGCCGGTCTGTATCGTGATCGCCGTGCGCACGCCGAAGGAGCCGAAGGAGCCCGCCCGCCTGTTCTTCCGAGCCCTTCCGGCGGGCCGGCGCGACGACAAGTTCGCGGCTCTGGCCGGGATCGGGCTGCACGATGCCGGCTGGTCCGAAGGGCCGTCGGGCTGGCGGGAGCCGTTTCTGGCACAGCGGACCGGAAGCTGGCCGACATACCCGGCTCTGTCCGATCTTTTCCTGTATGACGGCTCCGGCGTCATGCCGGGACGGACATGGATCATTGCCCCTGATGTTGCATCATTGAATGCACGTTGGGAACGTCTCATTCATGAAAGAGATGCAGGGCGTAAGGAGCTACTTTTCCATCCACACCAAAATGGTGACAAGACGGTTTCGAAACCATCGACGCAAATATTGACAGGCTACGAGCGTCGCACGATTTCTGTTAGCCAAGACAATAGCCACGTCATCAAGCCCACTCGATACGCTTACCGTTCATTTGATCGGCAATGGACAATTCCAGACGCCCGTCTAATTAATCGACCAAACCCGAATTTGTGGGACGCGTATTCAAGACAGCAGATTTTCCTGACAGCTCTAGCTGCTCACTCCCCTTCATCCGGACCCGCCCTATCAATCTGTGGCTTGATCCCAGACCTAGACCACTACAAAGGCTCGTTCGGCGGCCGCGTGCTTCCCCTCTGGCGCGATGCGGCGGCGACGCAGCCCAATATCAAGCCGGCTTTGCTGGCGCATCTCTCCGCAGCCTTTGGCATGGCCGTCACGCCGCAGGACATGCTCGCCTATATTGCGGGATTGATGGCGCATCCCGCCTTCACCGCGCGCTTTCAGGCCGATCTGGTGCGGCCGGGCCTGCGCCTGCCCATCACCGCCGATGCCGGTTTGTTCCGCGAGGCGGTTGCGCTCGGGCGCGAGGTGATCTGGCTGCATTGCTATGGCGAGCGCTTCGCCGATCCCGCTGCCGGGCGCCCCGCCGGCCCGCCGCGCCTGAAGCCGGGCGAGGCGCCCGTGATCCCGCGCGAGGGCGCCATTCCCGGCGCGCCGGAGCCCCTGCCCGACAATATGGACCACGACCCGGCCACCAATCGCCTGACCATCGGCAAGGGCTATGTCGAGAACGTGCCGAAAGCCGTGTTCGACTATGAGGTGTCGGGCAAGAAGGTGCTGCGGCAATGGTTCAGCTATCGCCGCCGCGACCGCTCCCGCCCGGTGATCGGCGACAGGCGCCCGCCCTCGCCCCTCGACGCGATCCAGCCCGATCACTGGCCCGCCGACTATACGAGCGACCTGATCGACCTTCTCAACGTGCTTGGTCGCCTCGTGAAGCTCACTCCTCGACGCCACGACGCTCGAAGCCGCAGGCGCACTCGCAAGCCCGCCCGCAACCGGCAAGGCCGCAGGCAAGCCGAAAGCCCCACGCCGCGCCAACGCGCAGGATGACCTGTTCGGGGATGGCTGAACGAAGGAAGTGCTGCCCTAGCGCACCGGCTCGTAATGGGCGGCGGCCTTCATGAACTTGAAGAGGCCCCACGCGGCAGCGAGGCTGAACGTGCCCATCAGGACATAGCTCACGGTCGCGCCCAGCTCGAACAGGCCGGCAATCGCCCAGCCGGCCGCAAGCGCCACGCCGAACACTTCCGTGCCCACGAGGATGGCGAGGCTGACCAGCGTCAGCAGGTTCTGCTTGTTCAGGGGCTTGCGCTCCGCCATCGCGTCCTCCGCCGGTCCGTTCTCGTCCCTTGCCGGCAACGCGCCAAGGCGGCGCAACCGGTCATGCATTCCTGCCTGTAGCCCATCGCGGGGGGGACGTGCAAGGATCGCTCGACCCGCCGGCCCGTCCGGCTTCAGCCGGATGCCGCGATGGCCCTCGACGATCCCTTTCACTGCTTCATGCCCTATCCCGAGCGCCCGGTGCCGGACGCGCCGCAAGGCCCGCTGTCGGGCCTGACGCTCGCCGTCAAGGATCTCTACGACGTGAAGGGCTATCCCACGAGCGCGGGCAACCCGCACATGCTCGCCTTGTCCGGCATCAGGACCGCGACCGCGCCCACCGTGTCGCGGCTGCTGAAGGCCGGAGCGCGCTTTGTAGGCAAGACGATCACCGACGAGCTGGCCTTCTCGCTCAATGGCCGCAACGCGCATTTCGGCACGCCGGTGAACCCCGCCGCGCCCGAC
>JBIPLL010000100.1:0-7598 GCA_044368425.1 Beijerinckiaceae bacterium | reverse complement strand
CGATACCGATGGCGATCAGCTCGACGGGGGAGCGGGTCTCGATCTGGTTGATCACATGACGCAGGTGGCGCTCGAGATAATTTCCGGGATTGACCGACAGCGTCGAGTCGTCGACCGGCGCGCCGTCCGAGATCACCATCATTATCCGGCGCTGTTCGGGCCGGCCCAGCAGGCGCTGATGCGCCCATTCCAGCGCCTCGCCGTCGATGTTTTCCTTGAGCAGGCCCTCGCGCATCATCAGGCCGAGATTGCGGCGCGCGCGGCGCCACGGGGCGTCGGCGGACTTGTAGATGATGTGGCGCAGGTCGTTGAGGCGGCCGGGATTGGGCTGCTTGCCCGATTGCAGCCAGGTCTCCCGCGATTGCCCGCCCTTCCAGGCGCGCGTCGTGAAGCCCAGGATCTCGACCTTCACGCCGCAGCGCTCCAGCGTGCGGGCGAGAATGTCGGCGCAGGTGGCGGCGACAGTGATCGGCCGCCCGCGCATCGAGCCCGAATTGTCGATGAGCAGGGTGACGACGGTGTCGCGGAAATTCGTGTCCTTCTCCCGCTTGAAGGACAGGGCCTGGAACGGGTCGGTGACGACGCGGGTGAGGCGCGCCGGGTCGAGCATGCCCTCCTCGAGGTCGAATTCCCAGGCACGGTTCTGCTGCGCGAGAAGGCGGCGCTGCAGCCGGTTGGCGAGGCGGCCGACCACGCCCTGCAGGTGCGAGAGCTGCTTGTCGAGATAGGCGCGCAGGCGCGTCAGTTCCTCGGCGTCGCACAGCTCCTCGGCCGAGATGGTCTCGTCGAACTTCGTGCTGAAGGCCTTGTAGTCGGGGCCGCGCAGCTCGTTGGCGCGCGAGGGGGGAGGGCGTCGGGCTTCTCCCGCATCCTCCGCCTCGCCATCCTCTGCCTCTTCCGGCAATTCCCCGGCAGGGGCGTCGGCCGATTCCTGGGCTCCATCCTCCAGTTCCTGCGTCGCGTCGTCGTTGACCTCGACCTCGGCGCGGTCGCCCTGGCTCTCCTGCTCGGCCTCGCCCTCGTTCTGATTCTCCGACGGGCTGGGCTCGTCCTGACCCTCGCTCTCGCTCTCGTCGTCGGACTCCATGGGCGTGTCCTCGCCCATGTCGAGCGAGGTCAGGAGGTCGCGGACGACGCGGGCAAAGCCGCGCTGGTCCTCGAGCGCATCGTCAAGGCGGTCGAGGCTCTGGCCGGCGCGCTCCTCGATGAAGTCGCGCCACAGCTCGACAAGCTGGCGGGCGGGCGCGGGCGGGGCCTGACCTGTCAGACGCTCGCGCACCATCAGGGCGACAGCCTCCTCCAGCGGAGCGTCGGCCCGGTCGGTGATCGACTGGTAGCGGGCACCGCGATGATAGCGGTCCTCCAGCATCGCCGTGAGGTTGCTCTTCATGCCGCTCATGCGGCGCGAGCCGATGGCCTCGACGCGGGCCTGTTCGACGGCATCGAAGATGGCGCGGGCGGCGGGTGCCTCGGGGCTCAGGCGGCGATGGGTGGCATTGTCGTGGCAGGCGATGCGCAAGGCCATCGAATCGGCCTGGCCGCGCAGGATGGCGACGTCGCCGGCTGTCAGCTTGCGCGGCGGCTCTGGCAGGCGAGCCTTGTCGCCCATCAAGGCGGGGCGGTCGGCCGCGAAGCTCACCTCGAGTTCCGGGTGGCCGGCAATGGCGCGCATCGCTCCCGCCACCGCCCGCTTCAGCGGCTCGGCGGGGGCTTCCTTGCGGTCGGCGGGCTTGCGGTTCGAGATGGACATGGAGCGGGACGCCGCCTCAGCTCAGCGCGACATTGATCGAACTCTCCGGCAATTCCTTGCCAAAGCAGCGCTGGTAGAATTCCGCCACCAGGGCGCGTTCCAGCTCGTCGCACTTGTTGAGGAAGGTCAGGCGGAAAGCGAAACCGATATCCTTGAAGATGTCGGCATTCTCGGCCCAGGTGATCACCGTGCGCGGGCTCATGACGGTCGACAGGTCGCCGTTCATGAAGGCGTTGCGGGTCAGGTCGGCCACGCGGACCATCTTGTTGACGATGTCGCGCCCGTCGGGCCGTGCCTTCAGGTGCTTGGCCTTGGCCAGCACGATGTCGACTTCCTTGTCATGGGCCAGGTAATTCAGCACGGTCACGATCGACCAGCGGTCCATCTGGCCCTGATTGATCTGCTGCGTGCCGTGATACAGGCCCGACGTGTCGCCAAGTCCCACCGTATTGGCGGTGGCGAAGAGGCGGAAGGCGGGGTGGGGGCGGATGACCCGCTTCTGGTCGAGAAGCGTCAGCTTGCCCGACTGCTCCAGCACGCGCTGGATCACGAACATCACGTCCGGGCGCCCGGCATCATATTCGTCGAAGACGAGCGCGACATTGTTCTGAAGCGCCCAGGGCAGGATGCCGTCCTGGAACTCGGTGATCTGCTTGCCTTCGCGCAGGACGATGGCGTCCTTGCCGACGAGGTCGATGCGGCTGACGTGACTGTCGAGATTGACGCGCACGCAAGGCCAGTTCAGCCGCGCGGCGACCTGCTCGATATGGGTCGACTTGCCGGTGCCGTGGAAGCCCGTGACCATGACGCGCCGGTTATGGGCGAAACCTGCCAGGATCGCGAGCGTCGTGTCGCGGTCGAACAGGTAGTCGGGGTCGAGGTCGGGCACATGCTCCAGCGCCTGCGAGAAGGCCGGAACCTCGAGATCGATGTCGAGCCCGAAGACCTGACGGGCCGACACCTTCATATCGGGAATGCCAGAGGTCTTTTCAGCGGTGGCAAGCATGCGGGTGTCCTGTCGCTTCCATTGGCTCGCGGCCAGAGCCGTTGCATGCAAAGGGCCAGCCGCCCCGCTTGCGTCACCCTTGTCCGCTCGTCGTCGTCCTTGTCCGCTACACCCTTAGCTTCCGGCGCAGCAAGGCGCAATTTCCCGCATGCATTGCCGCCCTGCGGCAACCGAGGCGATCGGGCGCCCCGGAAGGTGTCATGTCAGCAAAGACCCGCCTGTTTCAGTGTGTCATGCGCGCGGATAATGTCCTGCAAACGGCCCTCGTAGCTGCGGTCCCCGCCATTGGCATCGGGGTGGAAGCGCTTCACCAGCGTCTTGTAGCGGCTCTTGATCGCAGGGCCATCTGCCGTTTCCTCAAGCCCCAGCGTGTCGAAGGCTGCCCGCACGCGGGCGGGAAAGACGCGCCGGGGCGGCTCGGGCACCGGCTGCCCAGGGCGAACCCAGTCGAACAGGCCCAGCGGATCGGCATAAGAGGGCGCTTCCGTCGGGGGCTCGGTTGCGGGACCGCGCGGCGCCTGCCTTCCGCTCGTATTGACGCTGACGCGCCAGGTCGGGCGGTGGCCGATCACGGCATCCTTCTGGTAGGCCGCCACGGCGTCGTCCGTCATGCCGGCAAAATAATTGTACGAGGCGTTGTACTCGCGCACATGCTCCAGGCAGAAACGCCAGTACTTGCCCTCGGCGCCGCGACCCATTGGCGCACGATGGAGACCGGGCGCGCTGCATCCCTCGCGCTGGCAGGTTTCCTGCGTGGCGCTGGCCCGCTCGGCTGTGCGGGGCTTGATGCGGATGCGGTCGAATATGCGCGACTGGTTGCTCATGATCCTTCGATTATGGGAGAGCGGGGGGGCAGGGCAAGGGGATCGCAAAGGGAAGGCGCCTTGCGGCAAGCGCAGGGCAGTGCCACATGCGGGTCGGTGTCGCTGCCGCCGCCGGACCGCTGCTCGCGAATCATGCCCGTGCATACCTGATTCGAGCCGCCTGGGAGATGCCGGCCCGGTGGCCGGGCCGAACAGGGGCGGGGAGCGGCCTGCAGTCCGGCGGCGCGCGACCATCCGGAGAAAAGGCACCGCCATGACGATGCAGGAACTGATCACCACCCGGCTCACGGATGCCCTTGCGCCCGAATCGCTCGAGGTCATCGACGAATCGCACCAGCATCACGGCCATTCGGGCTGGCGCGAAGGCGGCGAGACCCATTACCGCGTCCGCATCCGGGCTGCTGCCTTCACCGGCCAGTCGCGCATCGCACGCCACCGCGCCGTCAATGCGGCGCTGGCCGAGGCGTTCGCGCGCGGCCTGCACGCGCTCGCCATCGAGACGCGCGCGCCGGGGGAGTGAGGCTGTTCACCCCTCGATCAGTCGCCGCGCGATGACCTGCGCCTGAATTTCGGCCGCGCCTTCGAAGATGTTGAGGATGCGGGCGTCGCAGAGCACGCGGCTGATGGCATATTCCAGCGCGAAGCCGTTGCCGCCGTGGATCTGGAGCGCGTTGTCGGCGGCGGCCCAGGCGACGCGGGCGCCGAGCAGCTTGGCCATGCCGGCCTCAAGGTCGCAGCGGCGGTCGTCGTCCTTGGTGCGCGCGGCGAAATAGGTGAGCTGGCGTGCGATGTGGATCTCGACAGCCATGAGCGCGAGCTTGTCTGCCACCCGCGGGAAGGCGATCAGCGGCTTGCCGAACTGGATACGCTCCTGCGCGTAACGCAGGCCGAGGTCGAAGGCTGACTGCGCCACGCCGACGGCGCGGGCAGCAGTCTGGATGCGGGCCGATTCGAAGGTCTGCATCAGGTGCCGGAAGCCCTGGCCCTCGACGCCGCCAAGGAGATTTTCAGCCGGCACGGCGAAGCCGTCGAAGGCGAGCTCGTATTCCTTCATGCCGCGATAGCCGAGAACCTCGATCTCGCCGCCGGTCAGGCCCTCCACCGGGAAGGGATCGGCATCGGTGCCGCGCGGCTTCTCGCCCAGAAGGATCGACAGGCCGCGATGGCCGGGCTCGTTGGGATCAGTGCGCACAAGCAGCGTCATCAGGTCGGCGCGGACGGGATGGGTGATCCAGGTCTTGTTGCCGCTGATGCGCCAGACATCGCCGTCGCGCACCGCGCGGGTGCGTAGCGAGGCGAGGTCGGAGCCGGTATTGGGCTCGGTGAAGACGGCAGTGGGCAGGATCTCGCCCGCTGCGATGGCCGGCAGGAAACGCGCCTTCTGCTGCGGCGTGCCGCCGCACAGGATCAGTTCCGCCGCGATCTCGGAGCGGGTGCCGAGCGAGCCTACGCCGATATAGGCGCGCGACAATTCCTCGGAGACGACGCACATGGCCACCTTGCCCAACCCCATGCCGCCGAATTCCTCGGGGATGGTCAGGCCGAAGACGCCGAGCCCGGCCATCTTCTCGATGACCTCCATCGGGATGTAATCGTTGTCGAGATGCCATTGATGGGCATGCGGCAGCACTTCGGCCGCACAGAAGCGGCTCATCTCGCTGCGGATGGCCTCGAAGGTCTCGTCGAGGCCGGGATCGCCAACCGTCGCCGAGCCCTGCGCATCGCGTATCAGCGCGACGAGGCGGGCGCGGTTGTCCGGCGTGTTGCCGCCGGCGATCAGGGCCTCGACCGCAGAGGTGCGGGCGGCGGCGATCTCGGCCGGCGTCAGGCCCAGCGCAGGCAGGCGCACGATCTCGTTCTGGCTCATGGCGATGCCGCCGAAGACCTGATCGAGATATTCGCCCATGCCGATGCGCGTCAGAAGCTCCTCGGTTTCGCCGAACCGACCCTCCGACGACAGACGGGCGGCATAGTCGGCCATTTCCCGCAAGGCTTCGGCATAGGTCGCGAGCCAGGACAGGCCATGGGCTGCATGCTGCTGCGTCTCGAGCTTGCCGGAGGAGATGCGGCCGCCATCCGTGACGAGCGCGGCGAGACGCTCGCAGGCCTGTGCCTTCAGTGCACCCACGGCCTGAGCGGCGGCGCGCGCCGTGGAGACGAGAGCTCCGGGCATGGCGGGATCGAGAGGCGGAGAACGGCGGTCGAGAGCGGCGGTCGGGGTCATGCAGCGTCTCCGAATACGTGATCGGGCAATCGTGGCCGGGCTTGCGCCCGGTGGCCGGGCCGCCTGTCAGGTTCGTTGTTGCGACGCAGCATAAGCCGAACGGCTCCGCCGTAAAATCCCCCTTTCGCCGCAGCGTGTCGCGCGCCGTCAGCCGCGCCGCACCGCGAGTGCCACGCCGATCGAGGTGACCACGAGGCCCAGAAGCTGGATCGGCACGAGCGCCTCGCCGAAGATCAGGAAGGCCTCGACGGCGACGACCGGCGGCATCAGGTAGATGAGGGTCGCGGCGCGGGAGACCGCGCCCTGCCGGATCAGCATCAGAAGCAGGGCGATGGCGCCCATCGAGATGGCAACCACGCTCCAGGCCATCGTGAGGATCAGGGTCGGCGTCCAGTCCAGCCGGAGGGTCTCCGTCGCCAGCGCAATAGGGATCGTGACGGCCGCCGCGCCGAGATACTGGAGCACAGTGACGGTGCGCAGATCGCCCTGTGTGACGAAGCGCTTCTGGTAGAAGGTGCCCAGCGTCACCGACAGCATGCCGGCCATATTGATGAGAAGCGGTATTGCAACCGTTTGAAGTGTCCGGGCCTCGAGCCCGGCCAGCTTTGGCCAGAGGACGAGCCCGATGCCGGCAAGGCCCGTCCAGATGCCGATCCATTGCCGGCGCGTGATCACCTCTCCGAGGATGCGTGGCGCCAGAAGCGCCGTCAGCAATGGCTGAAGCGCTGCGATCAGGCCTGAAATTCCGGCTGGCACGCCCTGGGCAATGGCCCACCAGACAGCGCCGAGATAAAGCCCGTGCAGCAGGACGCCGGCAAACAGGCTGTGCCCCCAGGCGGCCGCTGTGCGCGGCCAGGGTGCTGCGAAGAGCATGGCCACCAGCGCCAGGCAGAGAGCCGCCAGAAGGAAGCGGGCGGACAGGAAGGTCAGCGGATCGGCGTCCGGTGTCGCCAGCTTCGCGGCGATCCAGCCCGTCGACCAGAGCAGGACGAAGAGGCTGGGCGCGAGGCGGATCAGGAGTGAGGCGGGCGGCATTGGCATGGTCGGTCACCAGACATGGGCGGCCACCAACCATGCGCGCGCGCTTCTGGCAATCGCGCATGGCAACAAGCGGCGGGGGTTGCGTAACGGCAGCGGTGCCGCCACCCTTGCGTGATGTCGCGTGCCAATCGCCCCCTGATCCCGCCACCGTCGCGGTCATCCTCGCTCCGGCGGCCGGTGCTGTCGTTGCGACGCGCCTTTCGCACGCTGTGGCAGGCCGTCGAGCGGTTTCTGGTGCATGATGGCTGGGCCATTGCCAGCCACATCGCGCTCTCGGTCCTGATGTCGCTCTTTCCGTTCCTCATCGTGGTGGCGGCGGTGGCGGGCCTGATCGGGTCGGCCGATCTCGCGGACGAGGTCGGGCGGCTCATGCTTGAGGCCTGGCCTGCGGAGGTCGCTGCACCGCTCGCTTTGGAAGTCCGCAAGGTTCTGACGATCGCGCGCTCCGATGCGCTGACGGTCGGTGCGCTGCTTGCCATCTATTTCGCGTCGAGCGGCATCGAGGCCGTGCGGGTCGGCCTTAACCGGGCCTATGAGGTTGTCGACTGGCGGCCATGGTGGCTGACGCGGCTCGAAGCGATCGCCTTCGTGCTCGCTGGCGCGATCGTCGTTCTGGCCTTCGCGTTCCTGATCGTGCTCGGGCCGCTGATCTGGCGGACCCTGCTGAGCGCCGTGCCGCAGCTTGAGCCGCTCGGATGGATCGTCGCCTTCGCGCGCGTCACCATCGCCACGGTCCTGATCGTCGGCGGGCTA
>JBIPLL010000005.1:0-23628 GCA_044368425.1 Beijerinckiaceae bacterium | reverse complement strand
CCGGACCCGACCTCGATCTTCAACCTGTTCGGTCTCCTGCCCTTCGGCGTACCGGCCTTCCTCATGATCGGCGTCTGGCCGCTCCTGATGGGCATCACGATGTTCCTTCAGATGAAGATGAACCCGGAGCCGACGGACCCGATCCAGAAGACGATGTTCGCCTGGATGCCTGTCGTCTTCACCTTCATGCTGGCCTCGTTCCCGGCAGGTCTCGTGATCTACTGGACGTGGAACAACCTGCTCTCCATCCTGCAGCAGGGCTACATCATGAAGAAGAACGGCACGAAGCTGGAGCTGTTCGACAATCTGCGCGGCATGTTCAAGCGCAAGCCCGCAGGCGCGTAGGGCTGAGACTGGCGCCAGCGAGAAACCCGCACCGGCCCGCCGCAAGCGGGCCGGTTTCGTTTGGGAATGACGCAATCCGTGACTGGCGAGATGGAAATGGACGCGATGAGCCGCCTGACAGGCCAAGTCCCCGGCACTTTGCCCGATCCGCTGGACCCGCGTCCCATCGCGGGCTGGAAGGGCACGGCCTATCTGCGCAACGTGGTGCGCAACCCGCGCATCATCGTGGGCGACTTCTCCTATTATGACGACTCGCGCGGACCGGAGCATTTCGAGGCGCGCTGCGTGCGCTATCTCTTCGACCATCTCGACGACCGGCTCGTGATCGGCAATTTCGTGGCCATCGCACAGGGCGTCCAGTTCATCATGAACGGGGCCAGTCACCCGATGGGCGGGTTCTCGACCTTTCCCTTCGGGATGTTCGGCTTCGGAGTCGGGGTGGAGCCGGCCCTCCCGGCTCCTGCCGGACGCGGAGATACATCGATCGGGAACGATGTATGGATCGGCCGCGAGGCGGTCATCATGCCGGGCGTGACTGTCGGGGACGGTGCCATCATCGGCACGCGCGCGGTCGTGGCGCGCGACGTGCCGCCCTATGCGGTCGTCACCGGCAATCCGGGCCGGGTGACACGCCTGCGTTTCGACGCGGCGACCATCGCGCAATTGCAGTCCATCGGCTGGTGGAACTGGCCCATTGCCCATATCAAGGCGCATCTCGCCGCCATAGCCGGGGCGGATCTTGCCGCCTTGCAAGCTGCCGCAAGCCGGCTGCCGTGACGCCCGTTGCCATCAAGTGCCTTCATACAAGGAGCCTTCCGATGTCCGATGCCGTGGACGCCTGCCTGGCCGAAGGCGATTTTCTTGAGGCCGGACGGCTGATCTTTGCCGCCGAATCGACCTTTCTGCGCGGTGCCGTGGCGCTGGAAGGCCTGCCGCCCATGGGCAAGATCGAGATTGCCTTTGCCGGCCGCTCCAATGTTGGCAAGTCGAGCCTCGTCAATGCCCTGACGGGCCGCAAGACGCTGGCGCGAACCTCCAACACGCCGGGCCGGACGCAGGAGCTGAACTTCTTCGACATTGGCGGGCGGCTGACGCTTGTCGACATGCCAGGCTATGGCTTCGCCGCCGCACCGGAAGACAAGGTGAAGGCCTGGACGCGCCTGATCCACGACTATCTGCGCGGCCGCGTCTCGCTGGCCCGGGTCTATGTGCTGATCGATGCGCGCCATGGCCTGAAGCCGGTCGATCTCGGCATTCTCGACCTGCTCGACAAGGCGGCCGTGTCCTACCAGATCGTCTTGACCAAGGCTGACGCCCTGCATCTGCGCGACAGGGCCGCCCGGCTCGAGAGCACGCAGGCCGCGCTGGCGCGCAGGCCGGCGGCCTTCCCGGAAGTTGCCTTCACGTCGAGCCGGACAGGCGACGGGATTGCCGAGCTTCGTGCGGCCGTCGCCCAGCTTGTCGCCGACCGGCGATAGCAGGGCCTTTGCTGTCCCGGCTCACGTCTTCCCGACACCGCCGAGACGGGCCTGCATCTCAAGGCCTCACCCATGCAGTCGATCGTCTCAGGCGTCCTCGATCCGCCTGAGCCGCACCACCACATCCACGCCGACGATGGCGTAGCCCGCAGGCGCGTCGGGCAGGTCACTCACATGAAGGCGGCCCTCGTCCACGTCGAAGACCGTCTCCTCGCCATCCACGACGAAATGATGGTGTTCGCCGACATTGGTATCGAACCAGGCCTTGCCGGCGCCCATGTGGACCTGACGCAGCAGGCCTGCTTCCGTGAACTGGCGCAGCGTGTTGTAGACGGTCGCGAGCGAGAGCGCCGCGCGGGCGCGGTTCGCCTCCTCATAGAGCTGCTCGGCCGAGACGTGCCGGTGGCCCTTCGCAAACAGCATCCAGCCCAGCACAACGCGCTGGCGTGTCGGGCGCAGCCCGCTCTCGCGCAGGCGCGCCTTGACCCGGCTGATCGGGCAGCCGGGACGCTCGGGCTGGCTGCCATAGAGCTGGCGAACCAGCGTGCACAGCTCCGGCTGCGACCGTTCGGCGCGCGCGAGATGACGCAAGCCCTCGCTCCCGTCAGGCCCGGCAACGTTGCCGCCAAGATCCGCAACCGGAATGGTCCGGTTCCTGTCCATCGAGCCGTCCATCTCTCCGTCCAGTTTGGAACTGTTAAAAACTGTATTATATTTCAATAGGTTAAACGAATTCGGGGGCATCGGTCAAGGCGACGGGCTTGCGCCGGAGCTCATCTGGCAAAACAAGCCGGCCGATCTCGTCGGCTGCGGCGCGCAGCCTGTCGAGGAAAAGTGGCTTGCCCTCGGGCGCGCTCGACGGCGCGAACCGGCGCAAGGCCCGTTCCCCAGCGTCCTTGGGCCGCGCCAATCCCGACCCCGGACAATCCGCCATCCGCTGGCGCATTCGCATCGCGCCGGAACCCGGTTCTGCGGCTGAAGGCGTGCTGGGCGCCGCCCATCGCGAGGCGACAGGCGAGACGCTTCAGAGCTTCATGACAGCGGGCTATCTCGATACCCGCGTCCACGCGCTCTATGATCAGGTGCCGGCGCTCTGCTGCGGCCCGAAATCGCGCAATATCCAAGCCTTCGACGAATGCGTGAGCGTGTCGTCGCTCAAGCGCATCACCACCGCCATGGCCCTGTTCGTCGCCCAATGGTGCGGTGTCGAGCCGGTCGAGGCCTGAAAAGATGCCGGCCATTGCCTTTGGCAGGACCGGTTCCGGGAGGCGTCATTCCCCGAGCAAGGATATGCCCGTCGCATTGACATAGACGGCGTAGACCCATTGCGTTGCGCAGATGAAGAGGCGATTGCGCCTGGGGCCGCCGAAAGCGACATTCGCGACGCAACTGTCGCCTGTCAGGATCTTGCCCAGCAGCGTGCCGTCCGGGTGGTAGCAGTGCACGCCGTCGCCGGCCGAGGTCCAGATATGGCCCTTCGTGTCGAGGCGGAAGCCGTCGAACAGACCCGCCTCGCAGGTCGCGAAGACCTCGCCGCCCGTCAGGGTTAGTCCATCGGCCGACACTGCGAAACGACGGATATGGCGCGGCCCGTCCTCGACATGCGTCGCGCCGGTATCCGATACGTAGAGCAGGCGCTCGTCGGGCGAGAAGGCGAGGCCGTTGGGCTTGACGAAATCGGTCGCGACGGGCGCGATCTCGCCTGTCGCGGGATCGAAGCGATAGACATGGCTCGCGCCGATCTCGGACTCTGCCGCCTCGCCCTCATAGTCTGAATCGATGCCGTAGGTGGGGTCGGTGAACCAGATCGTGCCGTCGGAGCGCACCACGACATCGTTGGGCGAGTTGAGGCGCTTGCCGTCCCAGGAATCGACCAGAACGCGGCGGATGCCGTCATGGCCGGTGCGCGAGACGCAGCGCCCGCGATGCTCGCAGGACACAAGGCGGCCCTGAAGGTCGAGCGTGTGGCCGTTCGTGTTGAAGGCCGGCTCGCGGAAGACCGTCGGTTTGTCAGCTGTCTCGTCCCATCGATAGATGCGATCATTGGGGATGTCCGACCAGAGCAGGTAGCGCCCGGCCGGGACATAGACCGGCCCCTCGGCCCAGCGGCAGCCGCGATGGAGCACGTCGAGGCCCGCATTGGCATGGATCAGGCGCGCAAAGCGCGGATCGTGGATCTCGTACAGGCTCATCGTATCCCCCAAGCGGCCAGAGTGGCAAAGCCCGACCGTCGCGCCAAGGGTGTTTACTCCCTTCCAGCCTGCGGGGAAGGGAATTGCAGGCTGGATGAACGGGTTGCCCTACCGGGGACTTGCCAACTCGCGTCCACCGACGGTCCGCCCACCTCACCCGAACGGGAATGTTGCTGGCGAGATGTCCTGGGCGCTGCGTCCGGCCCAGTCATTGACCGGAACCTGCTCGTTCGCCCGCTCGAGAGCCGACTGCACATCGCGCGCGGCCTGCGCGTGATCCATGGTCAGAACCTCGCCGTTCTCCACCACCTGAAGCCCGTCGACGAAGACGTCGCGCACCGCGCGGTCGGCCGCGGCATAGGTCAGGCTGCGGATCGGATCGCGGACCGGGCACATCGCGGGATGGGTCGCATCGACGATGACGATGTCGGCCCTGGCGCCTTCGACGAGGCGGCCGATGTCGTCGCGCATCAGGATGCGGGCGCCGCCGAGCGTGGCCGCGTTGAAGACGTCGGCCATGCGCAGATCCCAGACATCCTCGCTGACCATGCGTGAGCCGATGCCGGCGGCGCGCAGTTCCTCGATCATGTTGTGGGGGAAGGTATCGGTGCCGATGCCGAGATTGACGCCGCGCCGCACATAGGAGCCGAAGCTCTGCATGGCGATGCCGCGCCGCTGGAACACGGTCGGGCAGTGGGCGACCGAGGTGCCGCTCTCGACGAGCGAGCGCAGGTCATCGCGCTTGGGCCAGTTCAGTGCCGAGCTGTGGTGATCGAGGAAGATGCCGTGGCCGATCGTGGTGCGCGGCGAGAGGACGCCGAGGCTTTCGAGCCATTCGACCGGCGTCATGCCGTGGCGGCGTGTGATCTCGTGGAACTCGACGACGCTCTGCGCCGCGTGGATCTGGAACGGGAGGTTCCGGCGCTGCGCTTCCGCGAAGCTGTCGCGGATGAGCTCGGGCGTGCAGGTGTCGATCTGCGAGGGCGAGATCATGCCCGACAGGCGCCCGCAAGGATGGGCGGTTGCCGCGTCGATGAAGGCGAGCGCCTGCGCCATGGCAGCGCGGCCGGCTGCATCGTCCCATTCATATTCGACGACATGGCCGTTGCGGGTGTGCCAGCGCGCCGAGCGATAGAGCGGCGAGACGACGCCGCGCAGGCCGCTTTGCGCCATCAGATCGACCCAACCCTCCCAGGCGCCCGACATGTCGACGAGCGTGGTGACGCCCGACTTCAGCAATTCGCAATAGGCGAGCGTGGCGCAGGCGCGCGTGCCCTCCGCATCGGGGCGCAGGATCGGCATGAACTCGTAGAGCGAGGAGCCGTAGAGCTTCGGGCTGCCGAGCTCGTCGTTCCAGCCCTTGTTGAGCGGCTCGGAGCCGGGATGGGAATGGATGTCCACAAGGCCCGGCATGACGAGCAGCCCCGCCCCCGCGATCTCGCGGTCCGCCGGGCCGGCATAGTGCCCGCCGACCTGCACGATCCGGTTGCCCTCGAAGGCGAGATCCGCGTCGCGCAGATAGACATGGCCCTTTCGCTTTGGGTCGTGGGCGACGAGCCAGCTGGCCTGGCGAATGACGGTGACGGTCACGGCTTCCTTCCCCGCTTGAGCGTTTCAGTGGCTTTCGCCGGTGGCGTCGTGAACGACGGCCCCGTCGAGGATGGTGAGGTCGACACGCGTCGCGTCCCGGATTTCCTCCGGCGTCGCGTTGAGCAGGTCGCGCGAGAAGACGGCAATGTCGGCGGCCTGTCCGGGCAGCAGCTTGCCGCGATGGCGTTCGGCCTTGTTCACGACGGCGCCGAAATGCGTGAAGGCGGCGATGGCCTGAGCGATCGTTACCTTCTGGTCCGGAGCCATCACGGTGCCGGCGCGGGTGGCACGCGTCAGCATCGTGTAAAAGTTCGGGAAGGGATCGATCTCGCAGACGGGCGCGTCGGAGGATGCGGCGGGATGCAGCCCGAGATCGATCCAGGTGCGCAGCGGATAGGACGGGTTGGCCCGCTCCGGGCCGAGCACGTCCACATAGAGGTCGCCGAAATCGTGGATGAAGATCGGCTGCGGCACCGGCTCGACCCTGAGGCGGACCATGCGGCGCGTCTGCTCCGGCGTCGCATAGCCGGCATGTTCGACGCGGTGGCGGCGGTCGGGATCGGGCATGGCGGTGAGCGCGGCCTCGAAGGCGTCGAGCGTCTGCTCGATGGCTGCGTCACCGATGGCGTGGACGGCAAGCTGATAGCCCTTCGCATGGTAATCCATGGTCAGGTCGCGCATCTCGTTGTCGCGCAGGAGCAGAAGGCCGCGATTGTCGGGCTGGCCGAGATAGGGCTCGAACATGGCCGCGGTGCGCCCGCCGGCGCTGCCATCGGTGAAGATCTTGACCGGGCCGACCTTCAGCATCTCGTCGCCGACGCCGGTGATGAGCCCCTCGGCCGCCGCCTGCTCGACAATGCCGCCCGGCCCGCCCAGCAGGCACTGGTTGGTGCGCACCGGCAACCGACCCGTGCGCTGCGCCGTGCGATAGGCGACGATCTCGCGCCAGCCGGCGCGCATGCCGACGCCTGCATCCATGACGCTGGTGATGCCGAATGCGAGGCACGCCTTGCCCGCATCCTCGATGCCTGCAACGAGCGCCTCGTCGCTGGGATCGGGCAATATGGCCTTGAGCCGGTCGCGCCCGGTCTCGGCGAGAAAGCCCGTCAGGCGTCCCGCATGCTGCTCGATGGCCCCGCCCTGCGGGACGGGCGTGCCGGGCGTATAGCCCGCCATATCGAGCGCCCTTGAATTGGCGATCCAGACATGGCCGCAGGCGCGCACCAGATAGACGGGGTTGTCGGGCGCCACATGGTCGAGCTCGTCGCGATGCGGGTGGCGCCTCACATCGAGCGCATAATGGTCGTAGCCGCGCGCGACGATCCACGTGCCGGGCTTCACGCGCGCAACCTGTGCGGCAATCTCGCCGAGCAACTTCTCGAGTGTCGGCGCGACGGCGGGACGGATATCGACCTGCTTCAGGTTGAGCCCGTAAGGCAGGAGATGCATGTGGGCGTCGTAAAGGCCGGGCGTGGCGAGGCGTCCGCGCAGATCGATCCCCTTCGTGGCAGGACCGATCAGCGAGGCGATCTCGTCGTCGCTGCCGGTCGCGAGCACGCGCCCACCCCAGACGGCGAGCGCCTGCGCCTGGCCCTCGGCCAGGCCCTTGAATATACGTCCATTCTTCAGGACAAGATCGGCCTTGAGCCCGAAAGCCATGGCTCTCTCCCTTCACAGTGAATGCAGATTGATACGACCGGGGCGCAAACGCCCACCGGCCATTTGCGCGGCAGAATGACAGGCAGGCGCAACGCATACAATGTGTGGGAACATCTGTATGTGATTTGCACTCCTGCCACAGCGTTGCATGTTCAAGCCCCCTTCCCGTCGGCACAACCACTGGTTACGTTCGTGTAATGGCTGCCGGGTCCAAGGCAGTGAAAAAGAGGGGTTTCTCCAATGGCAGGTTCTCTGACGAAATGGCTGACGGCTGGTGCTGTCGCCGGTGCCGCGCTGATCGGCGCGATGGCGCCAGCTTCCGCTCAGGCGACGCTCGATGCCGTCAAGAAGCGCGGCAAGGTCCTGTGCGGCGTGTCACCGTCCTCGGCCGGCTTCTCCTTCCCCGACAATCGCGGCGTGGTGCGCGGCTTCGATGCCGATATTTGCCGCGCTGTCTCGGCTGCCGTGTTCGGCACGCCCGACAACGTGGAATTCCGCGGCCTGAACACGAATGTGCGCTTCCAGGCGCTGCAATCGGGCGAGGTCGATCTCCTGTCGCGCCAGACCACGATGACGTTCACGCGCGACAATTCGCTGGGCCTCGATTTCGGCCCGGTCGTTTTCTATGACGGTCAGGGCATCATGGTTCAGTCGAAGCTGAACGTGAAGAGCGCCGGCGAACTCGCAGGCGCCGCCATCTGCCTCCTGCCGGGCACGACGACGCTGCAAAACCTCGCGGACTATTTCCGTCCGCGCAACATCAAGTACGAGACCGTGGTGTTCGAGAACACCGACGAGTGGCGCAACGCCTTCTTCTCGGGCCGCTGCGACGCCATCACGTCGGACCGCTCGGACGTCGCTTCGGTGCGCGCGGTGGCGAACAACCCGGGCAACTACGTCATCCTGCCGGAAACGATCTCGAAGGAGCCGCTGGCTCCGGTCGTGCGCGCCAACGACTCGAACTGGCGCGATATCGTGTCCTGGTCGGTCTATACGCTGTTCGCCGCCGAGGAATACGGCATCACCCAGGCCAATCTCGACGAGAAGGCCAAGAGCGCGGAGCCCGAGATCCAGCGCATGATGGGCGCCACGGGCGATTTCGGGAAGATGCTCGGGCTCGACAACAAGTGGGCCTATAATGTCATCAAGGCGGTCGGCAATTACGGTGAAGTGTTCGAGCGCAATCTCGGCGAGAAGACCGCTCTTGGCCTGACGCGCGGCCCCAACCGGCTCTGGACGCAGGGCGGCATGATCTACGCCCCCCCGTTCCGTTGAGATGACGGGGCCGGGCGGCGCAACCTGCCCGGCCTCCACCTCACGGGGCGCACTGGCCTGCTCCATGCCTGTCACCATGACCGATTGCGGCACGCCTGTGCCGTGATCCGATCTTGAGGTCGCGACGCCTTGGCGTCGTGGCCTCTCGCATTTGTTCTCCCCAAAGGAGCCCCGACCGCGCATGCAAGTCGCCGGTATCGATCTGGCCCGCGCCCTCTATGACGTGCGCGTGCGCGCCATCCTCTACCAGGTGCTGGCGGTCGCCGGCGTCGTGGGGCTGGGGCTGTTCCTGTTCAACAATGTCTCGACGAAGCTCGCCGAGCAGAACATCGCGACCGGTTTCGACTATCTCGGACGCGAGGCCGGCTTCACGATCAGCCAGGCCTTCATCGACTACCAGCCCTCGCATTCCTATGGCCGGGCGCTCCTCGTCGGCATCATCAACACGATCATCGTCTCTCTCATCGCCTGCGTGCTGGCGACGGTCATCGGAACGGTCGTCGGCATCGCGCGGCTGTCGAAGAACCCGCTGCTCGCCTTCCTGATGCTTCTCTACGTGGAAGCGCTGCGCAACATCCCGCTCCTGCTCTACCTCTTCCTCTGGTACGCCCTGATCGTCACGACGCTGCCCAATGTCCGCGAGGCGATCGACGTCGCAGGTGCCGTCTTCCTGTCGAATAGCGGGCTCGTGGTCCCTGCCCTTCACTGGACGATGGCCCATACGGGCGTGCTCGTGGCGGCTGTGGTGGGGGTCGGCGCGGCCGTGCAGGTGGCGCGGCGGGCACGGGCGCGGCGCATCGCCAGTGGCGTCGAGGCGACCACGTGGCCGCTGGCCGTCGCAGCCTTCCTTGCTCCGGTCGCGCTGGCGATCCTTGTCCTGCAGCCGTCCTTCGAGATCGACTGGCCGCAGAAAGGGCGCTTCCGCCTGTCGGGCGGGATGCAGCTCACACCTGAATTCACGGCGCTTCTCGTCGGTCTCGCGCTCTCGGCCTCGGCCAACGTGGCGGAAATCGTGCGCTCGGGCATCATGGCGGTCGGCAAGGGTCAGTGGGAGGCCTCGCGCGCGCTCGGCATCCGGGATGGCGAGGCGATGCGCCTTGTCGTGCTGCCGCAGGCGTTGCGGGTCATCATCCCGCCGATGACCTCCACCTATCTGAGCCTGTTCAAGAATTCCTCGCTGGCCATCGCCATCGGCTATCCCGACCTCGTGATGGTCTCGAACACGACGATGAACCAGACGGGCCAGGCCATCGAGGCCATCGCCCTGTTCATGCTGGTCTATCTGTCGATCAGCGTGGCGATCTCGCTGTTCATGAACTGGTACAATGCGCGCGTCGCGCTGAAGGAGCGCTGAGCCATGAGCGATCCTTCGAGCAATCTTGCCGCAGGTCTCGGCTCGGCGCCCGGCGCGATCCGTCGGCGCCCCGATGCCACGCGCAGCGCCTGGGGCGTGCTCAAGCCCTATTTCGGCACGCCGCTCAACGCGCTGATCACGCTTGTCTGCCTGTGGCTGCTTGCGAAGGCGGCGCTTGGCGCCTGGAACTGGCTGTTCGCAGACGCCCTGTTCTCGGGCGGGCCGCAGGACTGCAAGGTGAATGACGGCGCCTGCTGGCCGTTCTTCGGGGCCAAGCTGCGCTTCATGGTGTTCGGCTTCTTCCCTTACGAGGAACACTGGCGCCCGGGGCTCGCCATGGCGCTGTTCCTCGTCGTGATGGGCATCAGCATGATCCCGCGCTTCTGGACGCGGAGCCTGATCTGGCTGTGGGTCGCGCTTGCCATCGCGGTGCCCGTGCTGATGTTCGGCGGCGTGCTGGGCCTGAAGCCCGTTCCGTCGAGCCAGTGGGGCGGCCTGCCGCTGTCCTTCATCCTGTCCTTTGTCGGGCTCGCGCTCGGCTTTCCGCTTGGCGTGGTGCTGGCGCTGGGGCGCTCGTCGAAGCTGCCCGCCATTCGCGTCATCTGCATCGTCATCATCGAGATGGTGCGCGGCGTGCCGCTCATCTCGATCCTGTTCATGGCGACAGTGATGCTGCCGCTGTTCATGCCGGAGGGCGTGAGCGTCGACAAATTGCTGAGGGCGCAGATCGCCATCATCGTTTTCGCCGCAGCCTATATCGCCGAGACCGTGCGCGGCGGTCTGCAGGCCATCCCGCGCGGCCAGTTCGAGGCTGCGGGCGCCATGGGCCTGTCCTACTGGCAGGCAATGCGGCTCATCGTGCTTCCGCAGGCGCTGAAGATCGTCATCCCGCCGCTCGTCAACATCTTCATCGGCTTCTTCCAGGACACGACGCTCGTCACGATCATCGGGCTCTACGACTTTCTGGACTCGGTGCGGGCGGCGCAGCGCGATCCCGACTGGCAAGGCATCGCCGTGCTGGAGGGCTATGCCTTCGCAGCCGCCATCTATCTTGTGTTCTCGTGGGCCATGGGCGCCTATAGCCGCTTCCTCGAGCGGCGACTGCGCACCGAGCACCACTGATCCTGCAACAATCGGACGGCGCGCCGGCTGGCGTGCCGTCCATTTCTTCCGGTGTCCGCATGTCCTCCAGCAATGCTCCCCCAGTGCCCGTCACCGTCATCCGCAAGGCGCGCTTCGTGCTCGCGCATGACGCGGCTGCCGGCACGCATCATTACCTGACCGATGCGGATGTCGCCTTTGCCGGCGGGACGATCGTGCATGTCGGCGGGCATTATGCGGGCGAGGCCGCGCGCGAGATCGACGGGCGCAACCGGCTCGTCATGCCGGGTCTTGTCAATGTTCACTGCCATTCCGGCGACGAGCCCATTGCCAAGGGCGTATTCGACGATGTCGGCAGCCCGGCCTTGTGGGGCAATGCGCTCTACGAATTCTCGACGCTGATCGATGCCCCGCCCGCCTTCAAGGCTGCCGCGCAGACGGTGATGCTGTGCGAATTGCTGAAGAGCGGCGTGACGACGCTGGTGGACATTGCCGGCCCGCATCCGGACTGGCTGCCGATCCATGCGCAAAGCGGCGCGCGGGTCTATGTGGCGCCGGGCTTCCGTCAGGCGCAATGGCGGGTCGTGGACGGGCACAGGCTCGAATTCGACTGGAACGAGGCAGCGGGACGCGAGCGCTTCGCGCTGGCGCTCGCAACGGTGGATGAGGCCCGCAAGCATCCGAGCGGGCGGATCGGGGGGATCGTCGCGCCCTCGCAGATCGAGACCTGCCGGGAGGACCTTCTCGTCGATGCGGTCGAGGCTGCGCGGTCGCGGTCCTTGCGCATCACGATCCATGCCGCCCAGACCATGGCCGAGCATGAGGAGTTGCTGCGCCGTAGCGGGCTCACCGCGCCCGCCTTCCTCGACCGGATCGGGGTGCTCGGCCCCGACCTGATCCTGGGCCACGGCATTTTCCTCGACCACCATTCCTGGACACGCCAGCGGACAGCCGACGACCTGCCCCTGCTGGCGGAGCGCGGCACCTCCATCGCGCATTGCCCCGTGACATTCGGACGCTCGGGCATGACGCTGCAGACGCTGGGGCGATACCGCAGGGCGGGCGTCAATGTCGCGATGGGCACCGATTCCTATCCCCACAACATGCTGGAGGAGATGCGCGAGGCGATGATCCTGGCCCGCGTGGGGGCCGGCACCTTCACCGACACATCGACCACCGACATCGTGAACCAGGCGACGCTGAACGGCGCGAAGGCTCTGGGGCGTGACGATATCGGGAGGCTGAGCGTCGGCGCGCGGGCCGATCTCGTGCTCGTCGATTGCAGCCACCCGCTGATGCAGCCCGTGCGCGATCCCATGCGCAGCCTGATCCTCGCCGCCGCCGAGCGGGCTGTCCGCGACGTGTTCGTGGATGGCGCGCAGGTGGTCGCCGAAGGTCGCGTCACGACGCTCGATTACGAGGCGGCAGCAGCCGAGCTGCAGGCGGCACTGGACGGCGCGGCCCTCGACGTGCCGCGTCTCGATCCGCGCGGGCGCAGCCTCGATGCGATGGCGCCGCTTGCCTTTGCGCTGAAGAACGCCTGAGGAGCCGATGAGCGAGCATATCGACAGCTTCTACAGCCGCACGCTGCACGACGATATCCGCTTTCCCGTCCAGACCGGGCGGATCGAGGTGGAAACCTGCATCGTCGGCGGCGGTCTGGCGGGCCTGACGACGGCGCTGGAGCTGACGCGACGGGGTCACAGCGTGGCGCTGGTCGAGTCCTGGCGGATCGGCTGGGGCGCATCCGGGCGCAATGGCGGCTTCGTCGCGCCGGGCTATTCGACCGGTCTCGACCACGTCATGCGCATGGCGGGGGCGCAAACGGGCAAGGCGATCTACCGATTGTCGATCGAGGGCATGGAGATGGTGCGGGAGACCATCTCGGCACTGGGGCTCGGCGTGAGCGCGGACCCGAAGCCGGGTATCCTGCGGGCGGTGCGTTACGATCCCGGCGATGCGCTGCTGCGTCATGGCGAGCGTATGGCGCGCGATTTCGGTTATCCGCTGACCCATCTGCCGCAAGCGGAGATGCGCGCGGCCCTCGACACGCCCGCCTACCGGCAGGGGCTGATGGACGAGCGGGCGTTTCACTTCCACCCGCTCAATTACGCGCAGGGCCTGGCCCGGGCCGTGGTCGCGGCAGGGGGGCAGATCTTCGAGGACAGCCCGGCCATTGGCATCGGGCGGCAAGGCGCCGGCCATGTCGTGCGCACGACCGGCGGGCAGATCGCAGCGCAAAACGTCGTCATCGCCTGCGGCGGCTATACCGATCACCTGCGCCCGAAATTGCGCCACTCGCACCTGCCTATCGCGACTTATGTGCTCCTGACCGAGGCGGCCCCCGATCTGGTGACATCGGCCATCCCCACACAAGCCGGCATCGGAGATGACCGGCGCGCAGGCGACTATTACCGGCGCGTCGATGGCGGGCGGCGCATCCTGTGGGGCGGGCGGATCACAACGCGCGTCTCGGAGCCTGCCGATCTCGCCATGCTCCTGCGCAAGTCGATGATCTCGACCTTCCCGCAGCTCGCCCCGCTGCGCATCGAGGCGGCGTGGTCGGGGCTCATGTCCTATGCACGCCACCTGATGCCGATGATCGGGCAGCTCGAACCGGGCCTGTTCTACCTGATGGGCTTTGGCGGGCACGGCATGAACACGACCGCGATCGGGGGACGGGTCGTGGCGGAGGCCATTGCAGGGGACAGCGACCGGATCCGGCTGTTCGAGCCATTCGGCCTCGTCTGGAATGGTGGCCCCTTCGGGCAGATGGCCGTGCAGGCGACATACTGGCTCTATCAGGCGCAGGACACATGGCGGGAGCGCGGGAGCAGATCGTTGAAACATTAATACATATTATATTACAACCTTATGCTGAATTTAGTCAATGGATACAGCTCTTGTTAGGTTATTCGGCGGCGTTGACGCTCATTTTTTCAACGCAGCCTGTCGCCTTAACCAGATAAACGCAATTGCCGCGCTACACCCGATCCGAGAAACGGGATTGTGTGTAATGAGCCAGGGTGCCCTCGTGGCGAGAACGACATCCGACATGCATGGCGGCGCTCCTCTCCCGCGCCTGCGCATGGCCGATCTCGAACTGGCGATCCAGTCGAGCAACCCGGATGCGCGCGTGGCAGCGCTGCGCGAAGTCACGGACCTCTTCTTCAACCACAGGGCCCGGGTCGACGATGTGCGGCTGGACATGCTCGACGACGTGATTTCCAGCCTTGCGCAGGAGATCAGCGTCGAGGTGCAGGCCGAGCTCGCCAATCGCCTTGCGCCCGAAGCAGTCGTCCCGCGCCGCACGCTCAATCAGCTTGTCGAGGGCCCCGTCGAGGTGGCAGGGCCGATCCTGCGGCAATCGCCGGTCTTCGGCGACAGCGAACTCGCGGCCTTCGCGGAGCGGCTGGGCGACGACCATCTTTCAGCCATCGCCGAACGCCGGACATTGAGCCCGACCGTCACGGATGCGCTGGTCGCGCATGGCGGACAAAAGGTGCTCCAGCGCGTGGTCGCCAACAAGGCCGCGCGGTTCTCGGAATTTAGCTTCACGCGTCTCGTGGAACGCTCCCATGATGACGAGGATCTGCAGGTGCGTCTGGCGCATCGTCCCGACCTGCCGCCGGCGCTCGTCGAACCGCTGATCGAGCAAGCCAGCGAGCAGGTGCGCTCAAAGCTGCAGGCAAGCCTCGGCCCGGCTCAGGCTGAACAGCTGAAGCAGATCCTGGCGCGGGCTGCGCGCAAGGTCTCCGCCGGGCATGCCCCGAACAAGGAACTCGAGGCGCAGGCGAAGAAGGAAATCGGAGCCCTCCTGCAGTCCGGCAGCCTGACCAAGGTGAATGTTGCCGGCTATGTGCGCGAGGGGAAACTTCCTCACGTGGTCTGCGCAATCTCGGCGCTGGCGCGCATCCCGCTCGAGGCGGTCGAAAACGCGGTCTATGGCGAGAAGCTCGAACTGATCGTCATCCTGTCGCGGGCGCTCGATCTCGACTGGCCGACGACGAAGGGCCTTCTGAAGCTCCGGGACCCGAATGTCGGGCAGGCGGGAATCGACGAGGCCCTGTCGACCTTCGACACACTCACCGAGAAGAGCGCCGCGCGCGTCGTTCGCTTCATGGCCGTGACCAAGAAGGCCGCCGGCTGAACTCCAGTTTCCCAAGGGAGCCAAGGCAGCGCCTTGACCCCTGCGCCCGCCTCAGCGGGTCGCCAGCCACGCCGCAACCTGGCGGCGCTCATCCAGCGTCATCTCAGTGATATTGCCCGGCGGCATGGCGTGCGTCAGGACCGCATGAAGGCGGATCGCTGCCGCCTGACGGTCGATCAGGCCCGGCTCGTCCAGCCTCACCCCTTTCGGAGCGATCGCGATGCCGTCCCAGACCGGCATCGCTCCATGGCACATCGAGCAGCGTCCCACGATGATCTCGTGCGCGGTCGTCGCCAGCGCGGCGGGCTGTGCGGCTGAAGCGAGCTTGCGTCCGTCATCCAGCGTGCCGAGATAGACGCCCGGAGCGGTGGCGCGCGTCAGAAGCGCGGCAGCGAGGAGGCAGGCAGCCGCCACGGCCCAGCACCACCAGGGGGAGCGGGCATGGTCGGCATGACGGACGTTGTAGAAGTGCCGGATGATGCCGCCGGCGATCAGGATCAGGGCGACCAGAGCCGGCAACCACGTATTGCCGTGCGTCAGCGGGTAATGGTTCGACAACATCAGGAAAAGGACCGGCAGGGTCAGGTAGTTATTGTGGACCGAACGCTGCTTGCCCTGCTTGCCCAATGCCGGGTCGGGCGCCTGCCCGGCCTTGAGCGCCGCAATCACCTTCCGCTGGTTGGGAATGATGATCATCATCACGTTCGCCGACATGATCGTTGCGATGAGCGCGCCGGTATGAATGAGCGCGCCGCGTCCGCTGAACTGGCGGGAATAGCCATAGGACATCAACACGACGAAGGCGAAGACGATCAACCCGAGCACAAGCTCGTTGCGACCGAACCGCGAGCGGCAGATCGCATCATAGACGATCCAGCCGAGGACGAGGCCGCCAATTCCATTCGCCGCAGCCATCAGGGGCGTGAGCTGGCGCACCTCGGGATCGATGAGATAGAGCGAGGCCTGCGCGTAGTAGACCCAGACCAGCAGGACGAAGCCCGAGATCCAGGTCCAGTAGGCCTGCCATTTGTGCCATGTCAGCTCGGGCGGCAGATGATCGGGAGCCACCAGATATTTCGTCATGCGGTAGAAGCCGCCGCCATGGACCTGCCAGGCTTCGCCACCTGTCTTCTCACCCCCCTTGCCGGGAGGCAAATCGGGCGAGGGCTTCAGCGACGCATCAAGATGCATGAAGAAGAACGAGGCGCCGATCCAGGCGATGGCCGTGATCACATGCAGCCAACGCAGGAGCTGGCCGCCCCATTCCATCAGGACCGGATCCATCCTCTAACCCCTTGCTCGCCGCCCTCGGTTGCCGGGAGGCAAGAGCCGTACCCGGATCCACCGCCCATGCAGCACCCCGCCCTTGGTAGCGCGGCAGGCGACACCGAAAAAGCGCTTTCGTGTCTCATCGCTCGGGGACGGGCGGTACCTTGTAGGCGGTCGTCGACTTGATGCGCTCCATCGCAAAGCGCGACGTGACATTCTTCAGCGGAATGGCCTGGATGAGCCGCTTGTAGAAGGCGTCATAGGCGGCCATGTCGGCCACCACGACGCGCAGCATGTAATCGACGTCACCTGCCATGCGGTAGAGTTCCATCACCTCGGGCATGGCCGCGACCGTCTCGCCGAAGCGCTCGAGCCACGGGCCCGAATGATCGCCGGTCTCGATCTGCACGAAAACCGTCAGGCCAAGGCCGATGCGCTCGGGGGAGACGAGCGCGACCTTGCGCAGGATCACGCCTGTCGCCTGCAGCCGCTGCACGCGCTTCCAGCATGGCGTCTGGGACAGACCAACCCTGTCGGCCAGATCGGCAATGGAGATGTCGGCATCCTCCTGGAGGATGGTGAGAATCCGCCGGTCGATGGCATCCATCTTGAACAAGACCCCGCAGGAGAAATTCATTCGCGATTATGGAGCTCTAAAAGCAATTACTTCTAAATATGCCGCCCCATCCTGCGTGAAGAAGAACATATCTTCTTTACTGTCAAGTCCCGACAAAGACCGGCCGCAGGGCCTCGACAGTGTGCCGCCGAATTGGGCAAAGTGAACCTGGCCCGGGCAAATGCGACAACAGGACAACCGGCGCCGCAACACGGGAAACGCCATGAAGCTTGCCTCGCTGCCTGCCGAAGCCGACCATCCCGCCCGTGACGGACGCCTGGTCGTCGTGTCGCGCGACCTCACGCGCGCAACGTCCGCCGCGCATATCGTGCCGACGCTGCAGGGGGCGCTCGACGACTGGGAGCGTCTTGCGCCGAGGCTTTCGGATCTGGCGGAAGAACTCGAGCACGGCGTGATCCCCGCCTTTCGCTTTCACGAGCATGATTGCCTGAGCCCGCTGCCACGCGCCTATCAGTGGGCGGATGGATCGGCCTATGTGAACCATGTCGAGCTGATGCGCCGGTCGCGTGGCTTGGAGACCCCCGACAGCCTGTGGAAGGAACCCCTGATGTATCAGGGAGGGTCCGACAGTTTCCTGGGGCCGCGCGAGGCAATCACGATGCCGTCGGAAGATCTCGGCATCGACTTCGAGGCCGAGATCGCCGTGGTGACGGGCGATGTGCCGATGGGCGCCGACAAGGAGGAGGCGGCAGCCGCGATCCGGCTTGTCATGCTCGTCAACGATGTCAGCCTGCGCGCTCTGGCCACGAGTGAGATCGCCAAGGGCTTCGGCTTCTTCCATGCCAAGCCGTCCTCGGCCTTCTCGCCGGTTGCGGTGACACCCGACGAGCTCGGGGCGGCCTGGGACGGAGGCAAGGTCACCCTGCCGCTGCTGACCTATCGCAATGGCCGGCCGTTCGGGCGCCCGCTGGCGGGGCAGGACATGATCTTCGACTTCCCCGACCTGATCATGCATGCCGCCAGGACGCGCCGCCTTGGAGCCGGCACGATCATCGGCTCCGGCACCGTGTCGAACCGCGACGCGCAGGGCGGCGTCGGATTGCCGATTTCCGAGGGTGGCGTGGGCTATTCCTGCATCGCGGAGCAGCGCGGCGTCGAAGCGATCCGCCATGGCGGCGCGCGCACTTCCTTCCTGAAGGCGGGCGAGATCGTGCGGATCGAGATGAAGGACAGGGCCGGGCATTCGCTCTTCGGAGCGATCGAGCAGGAAGTGCGCATCGGCTAAGGCTTCAGTCGGCGGGCGCTCCGGTTCGCGCCCGGCAGGGCCCCCACAGGGCCGCGCCAAGGAGGATCAGCCCCGATAAGGTCGCGATCATACCGGCGGCGCTCACCGCGTCGCGCGCGCCCAGCCAGAGCGGTGCGTGCCCGGCAAGGACGAAGCCGAGCACGGCCGACACGGCCGCGAAGGCGAGGCTCCAGGCAACCTGCACGCCGAGCCGGTTCGTCATCAGCCGGGCGGCAGCAGGCGGGCAGACGAACATCGCGATGACGATGATCGAGCCGACCGCATCGAAGGCAGCAACGGCCGCCAGTGCGGTCACCAGCACGAGCCCGATGCCGACGAGCCGGGCCGGCAAGCCGACCGAGCGGGCATAGACCTCGTCAAACGTCGCGATGACGAGCGGTCGCCAGGCCAGAGCCATGAACGTCGCAACGAGCGCGAAGACGGCGGCGAGGCGCGGCAATTGCGGCGGCAGGTCGGCAAGCGCCGCCGGATCGGCCAGCGAGGCCCAGCCGTCTGCCGACAGCCAGACGAGACTCTCCAGATTGCCGAACAGGGCATGCTCGACGTCGAGATGGACGCGGCTGGCATCGCTCTGCTCGATCATTAGGACGCCCGCCGCGAACATGGCCGTGAAGATCACGCCCATGGCTGCGCCGGGCTCGATGCGGCCAAGACGGCGCACGAGCTCGATGAGCAGGACGGCGAGAACAGCCGCAACCCCGGCCCCGGCCATCATGGCGCCGGCCGACAGCGTGCCCGTGATCAGGAAGGCGGCGACGATGCCGGGCAGCGCCACATGGCTGATCGCGTCCCCGATCAAGGCCTGCCGCCGCAGGAGCAGGATATTGCCGGGCAATGCGCAGGCCATGGCGGCCAGCACGCCGATCAGGAGCGGCGTCAGGCTGAGCTGAACGAATTCGGCCGACCCGGTCATGAGGCCGCCCCCGTGGCAAGGCGGCGGTCCAGATCGGCGATCTCGTCGCGCGTCAGAACCGTCTCGATCGGCGTGAGCCCGTCATAACGGCCCGCGACCGCGTGGTCGGGATGGGTCTCGCGCGTCAGGCGCCAGCGGGCCTCGTCGCGCTCCACGCGCCGCGCCTCCGAGAGGCCCTGCGGTGTCGCCACCCCGTCGGGGCGGATGAAGCCCGAGCGCTGCAGGATGCGCAGGGTCAGCGGCTCGAAGATCGTCTCGCCGCGTGCCAGCGCCAGCAGCCCCTGACGCCGGTGCACCGCGCGCCGGTAGAGCCAGCGGCGCCAGAGCGCGGCCGCGACGCCGCGCACGGGCGAAACGACAAGCGACAGGGCAAAGAAGCCGAAGGCGACGAGGACGATCAGCGCGCCCGTCGGCAGGCGGGGAGCCGTGACGGAGAGGGCCGCCCCGACATAGCCCGCCACGGCGCCCAAAGCCGCCGCGATCAGAACCATGCGGTCGGCGCGCTGCGTCCAGAAGCGCGCGGTGACGGCGGGAATGATGAGGAGCGCCACGACGAGGACAAGGCCCACGACCTTCAGGCCGACAATGGTGACGAGGAGCGCGAGCCCCATCAGGGCAAGGTCGAGCACGCGCTGGCGCAGTCCCGTCGCCACCGCATAATCGGCGTCGAAGGCGAGGATGCCGAAGGGCCTGCGCAACACGAACACAGCGAGCGCGGCCAGGGCGGCCATGACGGCGATGCCGATGGCCTCGGCGCGCAGCATCCCGGCCGTCGAGCCGACGAGAAATCCCTGCAGGCCCGCCTGCCTGCCGCCCGACATGGTCTGGATCACCGTCATCAGCACGACGCCGAAGCCGAAGAAGACCGACAGCACCGCGCCGATGGCGGCATCCTGGGTCAGACGGGTCTTGCGTGTCAGCCAGTCGACGGCGACGAGGCCGAGGCCCGCCGAGAGCGCGGAACCCAGCATCAGGCCAGCAAGGTTGCGGCCATCCCCTCCCAGCGCGACCATCGCCATGAAGGCAAGCCCGATGCCGGGCAGGGTGGCATGGGCCACCGCATCGCTGACGAGGGCGCGCTTGCGCAAAAAGACGAAGGTACCGACAGCCCCGCCCGCCAGCCCCAGAAGGGAAGCCCCGATCATCACAAGCGCAGCGTTGTAGCCCGCCTGCAGGACCAGCGCGTCGCGCAAGGTCGCAAGATCCATCGATCAGCCCCCCGGAAGGCCGAGTTCGGCGAGATGGGTCGTGGCGAGGCGCCCGCCATAGGCCGCCTGCAGATTGGCCGGCGTGAAGGCCGTCGCCACCGGACCCTGCGCGACCACCCGGACATTGATCATCAGGACATTGTCGAAATAGGCGGCCACTGTTGCGAGGTCGTGATGCACGCAGACAACGCTGCGGCGCCCGGCCTTGAGCTCGCGCAGCACATCCACGATGGCCCGCTCGGTCGCGGCATCGACGCCGGCAAAAGGCTCGTCGAGGAGGTAGAGATCCGCCTTCTGCGCGAGCGCCCGCGCGAGGAAGACGCGCTGCTGCTGGCCACCGGACAATTGCCCGATCTGGCGGCCGGCGAAATCGGCCATGCCGACACGGGCGAGGCAGTCCATGGCCATGGCGCGATGGCGCGCGCGCACGAAGCGAAGCCAGCCGAGTTCCGCCTGCAGTCCCATCAGGACCACATCGATGACGCGGGCGGGAAAGTCCCAGTCGACGCTGGCGCGCTGCGGCACATACGCGATGCGGTGGCGCTGGTTGTCGAGCGGTGCGCCGAAGATCCGGACCTGGCCCGAGATCCGGGGCACGATGCCCAGCGCAGCCTTGATCAGCGTGGACTTGCCCGCCCCGTTGGGACCGACGATGGCCGTCATGGCGCCAGCGGAAAATGCGCAATCGACCGAAAACAGGGCCGGCTTCTCTCCATAGCTGACGGTGAGGCCCCGGATCTCCAGTGCAGGCACGGCGAGGGCGGCCGCAGCCCGCCCGACGGTCCCTTCACCGTCAGCGGCTCTGCGTGGTGTCAGCGGGGCGACAGTGCCCATGCGTGCCTTCCTCCCGTCAGCCGCCGGCGGCCAGGCGACCGTTCAGGCCGCGCATCGGTGCCTCGCCGCCAAGAGCACGCGCAATCGTCGTCACGTTGTGGTCGATCATGCCGATATATGTGCCTTCATAGGTGCCGTCCGGGCCCATGGCGTCAGAATAAAGCTCGCCAGCGATGATGACGGTGTGACCACGGGCGGCGGCTCCCTCGACAATGGCGCGCACATTGCGCTCAGCGACCGAACTCTCGACGAAGATCGCCCCGATGCGGCGTTCGACGACGAGGTCGACCAGCGAGCGGATGCGCGCCAGTCCCGCCTCGCTCTCGGTCGAGATCCCCTGGATCCCCATGACCTCGAAGCCATAGGCCGCACCGAAATAGGCGAATGCGTCATGCGCCGTCACCAGCACGCGCCTCCCGGAGGGGACCGTCGCTAGGATCCGCGTCGAATAGGCGGCAAGCGCCTGCAGCTCGACACGATAGCGCGCCGCCTCCGCCTCGAAGGCAACACGGTCGGCGGGCCTCGCCTCCCCCATTGCCCCTGCGATGGCGTCGGCTACGAACTGCCACAGGACGGGGTCCATCCAGACATGGGGGTCGAAGCGCCCCTTGTACTCGTCGTGTGCCCGGCGACTTGCGACAGGCACCGCCTCAGCGACCGCCACCACCTTGCGGCGGCGGGCGAGATCGAGCATCACCTCCTCCATCTGCGCCTCGAGATAGAGGCCGTGCCAAAGGACGAGATCGGCGCGCGCCAGGGCCGCGATGTCGGTGCGGGTCTGGCGATAGGCGTGCGGGTCGACTCCCGGACCCATCAGCGCGCGGACCTGCACCCTGTCGCCACCGATGCGACGCGCCGTGTCGGCGATCATGCCAGTGGTCGCCACGACCGAAAGCGGTGCGGATTGCGCATGTGCAAGACCCGGCGCCACAGCAGCCATGACCGCGCCCGCGATACCGCCCAGTGCGGCGCGGCGTGTAACGGTCCCATGAGCAGCAACCATCCCTTTCCCCTCCGTGCCTTTTGCGACCACGAATGGCCAACCGAAGATCGCCCGACGCCGTGCGCCGGGACCAGATACGACATTAGTTGGGTGCCGGCGGGTCGCTGTCAATGCTCTTGCAAATCATTTGCAAGAAGAACCTTCGAAAATGGGTGCGACACGCCGCCCTTTTCGCGTCAGCATAGTCGGCCCTGCTGCGTGCGGAGCGTCGCGTCTCCCGCAGGATCGCGATGGAGCAGCACCCAGCGCCGTCGCAAGTCGCCGGCAAGGTCGTCTCTGGCGCGCCGTGATCGAGCGGCCCGGCGGGTCGGGTCCGCGCATGAAACGGGACCACGTCCGAAAGATCGTTCTGTAACGACGTTCTTTGCCCGCCGGCGGTTGAAGATCGGTTCGCAGTCCCTATCCTCCGGATTGGCCCCCCTGCGGGGCCATTCCCTCAACCCGTCGATTGCCGGACGCTTGTCGTCCCCGGGAGGTCGCACTGCCGCACGAGACGCCGCTCATCTCGACCATCGTCGCGGGCCTCGGGCTCGCCTTCCTGCTCGGGCTTGTGGCACAGCGCTTCAAGCTGCCGCCCATCGCCGGCTATCTGCTCGCGGGCGTGGCCATCGGTCCGTTCACTCCCGGTTTCGTCGCCGACCAGAAGCTTGCGACGGAGCTGGCAGAGATCGGTGTCATCCTGCTGATGTTCGGCGTGGGACTGCATTTCTCGCTGCGCGACCTTCTGTCGGTGCGGGCCATCGCGGTGCCTGGCGCTATCGGGCAGATCGCAGCAGCGACGCTGATGGGCATGGCGCTCAGCTGGCTGATGGGCTGGGGAATGGGCGCGGGCATCGTTTTCGGCCTCGCGCTGTCGGTCGCGAGCACGGTGGTGCTTCTGCGCGCGCTGCAGGAGCGGCGGCTTGTCGAGACGGAGCGCGGGCGCATCGCGGTCGGCTGGCTCATTGTCGAGGACCTCGTGATGGTCCTGACGCTCGTGCTGCTGCCGCCGATGGCCGGAATCCTGGGCGGGCAGAACCACGCCCCGCCGGCCAATCCGGGCCTTGTCGCCTGGCTCGATGTCGGGACCGTGCCGGCCACGCTGATGCTGACGGCATTCAAGATCCTGGCCTTTGTCGGCGTGATGCTGATCGTCGGGCGCAAGTTGATCCCCTGGATCCTGCACTATGTCGCCCATACGGGTTCGCGGGAGCTGTTCCGCCTGGCAGTCCTGGCCATTGCGCTGGGCGTTGCCTTCGGCTCGGCGGGGCTGTTTGGCGTGTCATTCGCGCTAGGCGCCTTCTTTGCCGGCATGGTGCTGGCGGAATCTCCGCTCAGCCACCAGGCGGCCCGCGAGACGCTGCCGCTGCGCGATGCCTTTGCCGTGCTCTTCTT
>JBIPLL010000374.1:0-3550 GCA_044368425.1 Beijerinckiaceae bacterium | reverse complement strand
CGGTCGGGATGTTGTTCAACCCGGCGATCCTGCTCGAATCGCCGCTGGCCGTGATCGCGACCATTCTCATCATCGTGGTCGGCAAGTCTGCGGCCGCCTATGGCATCGTGCGGCTGTTCCGCCATCCCCGGCCCGTTGCGCTGACCATCAGCGCCAGCCTCGCACAGATCGGCGAGTTCTCCTTCATCCTCGTCGTGCTCGGGGCAAGCCTCGGCGTGTTGCCGGCAGAGGCCCGTGATCTCGTGGTCGCGGGTGCCATCGTCTCCATCCTGCTGAACCCGTTCCTCTTCCGCGCCCTCGACCGGATGCAGGGGCGCGAGCCACCCTTGCGCGAGCCCATCGTACCGACAGCGGCCGACTCGGCAGCCGATGCACGCAGTGCCGCGGCCACCGGGAACATGCCGGCCGCCGCGTCCGTGCCGCCGTCCACCGAGAGAGCCGAACGCGACGAGGAAGCGACCACGACGCTGGCCGATCACGCCATCCTCATCGGCCACGGGCGGGTTGGTTCACGCGTGGCGGCATCCCTCAGGACGCAGGGTGTGCCTTTCCTCGTCGTCGAGGAAAACGAGGATGTCGTCGATGCATTGCGGGCCGAGGGTGTCGAGAGCTTCACGGGTCCGGCCGGCGAGGCTGCGCTGATGGACCGGCTCAATCTGGCGCAGGCCCGCACCCTGATCCTCGCCATACCGGCCGGGTTCGAGGCGGGGCACCTGATCGAGGAAGCGCGTCGGCGCAATCCGCGGATCAGAATCCTTGCACGCGCCCAGAGCGACAAGGAAGCCCAGTCGCTGCGGGAGATCGGCGCCGATCTCGTCCTGACCGGCGAAGAGGAGATAGCCCGCGCGATGATTGCGGGGCTTGCCGCACCCTCCGCTCCGGCGGGTTCCCAACCGCCATTCACGCCGCCACCGGCATCGCCACCGCAAGCCCCGTGAAGACGCGAGGCTTGTTTCGCGCAGCCCCACAGTCCAAGGTCGCGCCACGATGTGGTCCCTGCCTCCCCTCACCGCCCTTCTCGCGCTCGATCTCGCCGCGGTTGCCGTCTTCGCCATCACCGGCGCGCTGACGGCCTCGCGCAAGCAGATGGACATTTTCGGCTTTGCTCTTCTGGGCACCGTCACCGGGATCGGCGGGGGCACAGTTCGCGACCTGCTGCTCGGGCTCCCCGTGTTCTGGGTGCGCGAACCGACCTATCTCATCGTCTGCCTTCTGGCCGCCATGCTGACCTTCTTCACGGCCCATCTCGTCGACAGCCGCTACAGGCTGGTGCTCTGGCTCGATGCGATCGGCCTTGCAGCGGTTGCGGTGATCGGGGCCGACAAGGCGCTCGATCACGGTGCGACGGCGCTCGTTGCCGTGACGATGGGGGTCATCACCGCAGCCTTCGGCGGGATCATCCGTGACGTGCTGGGCGGGGAAAGCCCCCTCGTCCTGCGGCGAGACGTCTATGTGACGGCGGCGCTGCTGGCTGCGGTCGTCTTCGTCGTCGCCATCGCCTTGCACTTCTCGCCAACCATCGCGGCGGGGGCAGGATTCGCGGCCGGGTTCATCTTGCGGGGCCTTGCCATTCATTATCGCCTGAGCCTGCCGGTCTACAGGCCGCGGCGTGCTCGCAGCCTGGAAGAGCTGGGGCTCTAGCGCAGCGCGCCGGCGCCACATGGCCGGGGACAAGCGCCCGGCCCGAACGAAGTCCCATTGCCCCACCGGCGGGAAACGCCTAACAAGCGCCGCGATTGATGCGCATGGCCTGAACGGCGCGCTGTTGCGCCTTTCCGGCGCGGGTGGCGCCGGGGCATATCCGAGCGGAGACCGGCATG
Organism: Beijerinckiaceae bacterium; assembly: GCA_044368425.1. GTDB lineage: Bacteria > Pseudomonadota > Alphaproteobacteria > Rhizobiales > Beijerinckiaceae > JBIPLL01. The sequence continues at coordinate 1,730 of JBIPLL010000374.1, read as the reverse complement.
AGCGTTCCCTGTCCTGCCCGGTCAAACGCCTGAGCCACGCATGAGCCTCGACGAGAGATCCCGCCCGCGCGACGACGACCATGTTTCGTCCGACCCGGAAGGAGCGGCGCAGGCGCCCTACCTGCATGTGCAGGCGGGGCCAGCACCGCGTCGGCGCTGGGCGTGGATCGGCACGATTGCCAGCCTGCTCATCGTCGTGGCTTCAGGCTTCGTCCTGTGGCGGATCGTTCGCGAGATCAGTCCATCCGAGTTGCGGGCTGCCTTCGCATCCGCGAGCCTCGAGCAGATGGCGCTGGCCTGCACTCTCACGGCGCTGAGCTACCTGTCGCTGACCGGCTATGACGCGCTGGCGCTCAAGCAATTGCGGCTCAAGGTCAAGTATACGACGACGGCGCTGGCCTCCTTCACCAGCTATGCGGTCAGCTTCACGCTCGGCTTCCCGCTGATCACGGGCGGCACGGTGCGGTACTGGATCTATGCGCCGAAGGGACTGACGGCTGCTCAGGTGGCGAGCCTGACGGTCGTCGCCGGCATCACCTTCTGGCTCGGCATGGGCGTGGTGCTGGGCTATTGCCTGATCTGGGAGACGCAGGCCGTCGCCGTGCTGGCGAGGGCCAAGGAGAGCCTCGTGCGCGGGCTCGGCGGCGTGGCACTTGCTGCCGTCGCGGCCTATCTCGTCTGGGTCGCGGTGAAGCGGCGCGTGGTGCGCATCCAGGGCTGGCGGCTGGAACTGCCGGGGATCTCGGTATCGCTCGCGCAGATGTGCCTGGGCATTGTCGATGTGACCCTGGCTGCGGCCGTGCTCTATTTCCTGCTGCCCGCCGGCCACGGGCTGAACTACGAGGTATTCCTCGCCATCTATGTGGCGGCTGTGATGCTCGGCATTGCCAGCCATGCACCCGGCGGCATCGGCGTGTTCGAGGCGACGATGCTGCTGGCGCTCTCGCACCTGCCGCGCGAGCCGCTGCTTGGAGCCCTGCTGCTGTTCCGGCTCATCTACTACTTCGTGCCGTTCATCCTGGCGCTTGCCTGCCTTGGTGCCTACGAGATCCGGGGGCGACTGCGGGCTCTGTCGAAGGTGCTGAAGGCAGGCAATAACGGACACCACATGCACAGTTGAGCCCGTGCCGCAGCCCCGTCGCCGGCGGCATCAGTCCTGCCGTACTTCGTTCGCGATTTCCTCCTCGCCGCCACGTCGCAGGAAGGCCCTGGCCGACAGCGCGATCCGTCTGTCCAGCTTGCGCACCAGTGCCTCCTCCCGATCCTCGTAGTCGACGGCGCTCAGCACGGCGCGGATGGCGGCAAGGCGCGCACGGCGCTTGTCATTGCCCCGTATGACGGTCCAGCGTGCCTCTGGCGCATCGGTCGCCTCCAGCATGGCCTCGATGGCCTGCGAATAGGCGTCGAAGCGCGTGATCGACTCGAAGTCGATGGGGGAGAGCTTCCAGCGCTTGAGAGGGTCATGATAGCGGGCATGCAGGCGCTTGATCTGCATTTCCGGGCCGATCGTCAGGAACAGCTTGACGATCCGGGTGCCGGCGCGCGCCAGCATCGCCTCGAAGGTCGGGGCCTCGCGCAGGAAAGCCTGCGTCTCCTCGGGCTTGCAGAAGCCCATGACGGGCTCGACCATGGCGCGATTGTACCAGGACCGGTCGAAGAAAACGATCTCGCCGCGCGTCGGCATCTCGCTGGCATAGCGCTGGAAATACCATTGCCCGGCCTCCGTCTCT
>JBIPLL010000002.1:0-27326 GCA_044368425.1 Beijerinckiaceae bacterium | reverse complement strand
GGGCCGCAACCGAATCGATCACGAGCACGTCGATGGCGCCCGAGCGCACCAGCGTATCGGTGATCTCGAGTGCCTGCTCGCCCGTGTCAGGCTGCGAGATCAGGAGATCGTCCAGATTGACGCCGAGCTTGCGAGCATAGAGCGGATCGAGCGCGTGCTCCGCGTCGATAAAGCCGCAGACGCCGCCATTCTTCTGCGCCTCAGCCACTGTATGCAGCGCCAGCGTGGTCTTTCCGGAAGATTCGGGGCCGTAGATTTCGATCACGCGGCCGCGCGGAAGCCCCCCCACCCCCAAAGCGATGTCGAGGCCGAGCGACCCTGTGGAGACGGTCTCGATCTCGACCGCCTTCTCGCCCTTCCCCAGGCGCATGATCGAACCCTTGCCGAAGGCCCGCTCGATCTGTGCCAGCGCCGCGTCAAGCGCCTTGGTCTTGTCCATTGATGAACCTTCCACGAGTCGCAATGAGTTCTGTGACATGTCGGGCAGCCCTTATGGCAGGAGGCGGGATGAGTCTCAATCTGTCTCGCAATCACTGATCATGTTTTGTTCTTTCTCTCAAGTTCTTTTTTTGTTCCACTCTCATGCAACCTGCGCGACGCGCTCTTTCGGGTCAGGGAACGGGTGTGCGGGCATGGCGAGTTCGCCCCTTCCGCACCATGCTCGCCGGCACGATCCCGGAACGGCGGGCCTCAGGATGCAGGTGTGCTGAGCGCCTGCTTCACGACCTCCACGAGGGTCGCGAGGTCGAAGGGCTTGGCGAGGAACACGAAATCCTCGCCGTCCTTCAATGTCCGCTGCAGACAGTCGTCGGCATAGCCGGAGCAGAAGATGATCTTGGCCTTGATGCCCCGCGCGCGCAGCTCGGTCAGCATGGTCGGGCCGTCCATCTCGGGCATCATCACATCGGAGATGATCAGGTCGACCGGCTTGTCCAGCTCCTCCAGCCGCTCCAGCGCCTCGAGCCCGGTGGAGGCTTCGACCAGTGTGTATCCCTTCGAGGACAGGGCGCGCACCGCGAAGCTGCGAACGGAATCCTCGTCCTCGACATAGAGGATGACGCCGCGCCCCGTGAGATCCGGCGCTGCCGCCGGAACTCTGGCCCCTGCCGGCGCATCCGCGGCCTCGGTGGGGGCAGGCTCCTCCTTCGGGATATGGCGCGGCAGGAAGATGCGGAAGCGCGTGCCCTTTCCGGACTCGCTGTCGCAATAGATGAAGCCCTCGGTCTGCTTGACGATGCCATAGACCGTCGAGAGCCCGAGGCCGGTCCCCTGGCCGACATCCTTGGTCGTGAAGAAGGGCAGAAAGATCTTGTCGAGATATTCCTTCGGGATACCCGTGCCCGTATCCTCGACCTCGATCATCACGTAATCGGCGGCCGGCATCCCGCGATAGGCGAACCGCGCGCAATCCTCGACACCGACATTCGCCGTCCGCACGCTGACCTTGCCGCCGGACGGCATGGCGTCGCGCGCATTGACGACGAGATTGACGATGACCTGCTCGAACTGGTGGTTGTCCGCCTTGACCGGCCACAGGTCGCGCTCGTGCTTGAGCTCAAGCTGGACGGTCTCCCCCAGCAGCCTGCGCAGGAGATAGGAAAGCTCCTGCAACACCTCGCCGAGATCCAGCACACGCGGCATCAGCGTCTGCTGGCGCGAATAGGCCAGAAGCTGGCGCACCAGGCTTGCCGCGCGATTGGCATTCTGCCGGATCTGGATGAGGTCGTGATAGGACGGATCGGTCTGCCGATGGCGCGTCAGCAGCAGGTCATTATAGCCGATGATCGCCTGGAGCAGGTTGTTGAAGTCATGCGCCACCCCACCCGCGAGCTGGCCGACCGCCTGCATCTTCTGCGCCTGCGCGAACTGGGCCTCCAGCGCACGCTGTTCGGTCGTGTCCAGCGCATAGACGATGGCGATCTCGCCATCCTTGTCCTGGTCGATGACGGCGCTGACGAAAAGCCGCGCCGAGCGCCCGTCACTGCCGCCGATCCCGACCTCGATCGGCTCGATGTCGCTGCGCCCGCGCTCGGCCTCGGCCAGCGCCCGCTGCAACGCAGCGTGGTCCTTTTCCTGCACGATCGAGGCCAGCAAGCGACCGCTGCCCTGCGGTCCGACAAGCGCGCCGAAATGCCGGGCGAACAGGGCATTGGTGCGAACGAGATGCCCGCTGCGATTGACGGTCGCGATCGCAAGCGGCGAATTGTTGAAGAACCGGGCGAAACGCACCTCCGCCGCGCGCTGCAGCTCGGCTGAGTCCTCGCCGGGCGAGCGGTTGAGCGCCAGCGTACAGGAGGCGCCCGGCCGCCCGTCGCTGCCGAAGGCGACGCGATGCAGCAGGCGCACCGGCAGCGTCTGCCCGTTGGCGCGCGTCAGGTCGAGGTCGAGCGTCTCGGTTCGTACATCGCCGGGCAGGCCGCCGACCGCCCTGATCATGGCAGCCGCGCTCGAGGGCGCGATATCGCCGAGCTTCAGCCCGCCCGTCCCGACCTTGGCGAGGTCGTGACCGAGCCAGGCCGCCAGCGTGGCGTTCATGTAGACGATGGCCCCCTCCGGATCGATCGAAAGGAAACCCGCCGGCGCGTAATCGAGATAGTCGAATGTATGCTGGAGCTCCTGGAAGAAGTTTTCCTGCCGCTCGCGTTCATGCGTGATGTCGGCAACGCTCCAGATGGTGAGCTTCTGTTCACCGCGCTTGAGGGCGCGCGCCTGCACGCGATACCAGCCGGCATGCGCCCTTTTCCCGAGTGCGGGAGACAGACGGATTTCCTCGTGGCCGATCCGGTCCTCGCGCGCGGCCTGCGCAAGCCGGTAGAGTGCGTCCGACACGTCGGCCGCCCCGGTGAACAGCCGGTCCACGGCCTTGAGGTCGGCGGGGCCAGACGCTCCCGTCAGCGCAAGATAGGCGCGGTTGGCATAGACGACCTGACCCGACTCGTCGACGGCAACGACGCCCTCCCCGTCCCCGTCGCAGATCAGGCGCGTCAGGTCGTATCGCGCGCCCGCGCCAGCCACCTGGACGAGCCCGATCGACAGCGCAAACAGCGCGAACACACCCACGACCGCCAGCATGGCGAGCAGACCGATGATGAAGGGTTGCGCCTGTTCATGCGCCACGAAGGCCAGCGCGACGGTGACGGCCACGAGCCCGCCCGCCAGCATGGCAAGGATGCCGACGCGGCCAGGCCGCTCGGATCGGTCGAATGCGCCTGTGCCGAAGCTCTCGCCCATTGCCTGCCCGTCCGAATCGCGTTCCCGCCGCCGGAGCATGGCTTGAGCGCCTGCACCGTCCCACCCTTTTCGATGGCGCAGGCATGGTTAAGTTCGCGTTAGCGTTTCGAGCTTGCGTGCTCAGTTTCGCCGCGACCGCAGGCGCATGACATAGCCCACGACTTCCGCCACTGCCTTGTAGTGCTCCACCGGTATCTCGCCGTCGATGTCCACCGTCGCATGAAGCGCGCGCGCGAGCGGCGGGTTCTCGACGATGGGGATCTCGTGCTCGCCCGCCAGTGTTCGGATGCGCAGGGCGAGGGAGTCGACGCCCTTCGCCACGCAGATCGGCGCAGGCATCCCCTTCTCGTAGCGTAGGGCCACGGCATAGTGGGTCGGGTTCGTGATGATAACGGTGGCGGTCGGCACCTGCTGCATCATCCGGCTTCGGGCCCGCTGCAGCCGCATCTGTCGCAGCTTTGCCTTGATCTCCGGATTGCCTTCGGTCTCCTTGAACTCTTCCTTGAGTTCCTGCTTCGTCATCCGGTTGCGCTCCATCCAGGTGAAGCGCTGGTAGAGGAAGTCGATGCCGGCCACGACGCCGAACACGGCGAGTACCGTGGCCAGCATCTTCATGACGAGCACCTTGACGGCCGGGATCAGTGCAGATGCATCGAGCTGCGCCAGCATCTCGAACCGGTCCCGTTCCACCCAGACGAGATAGCCGACAAGCGCACCGATCAGGCTGAGCTTGATCAGACCCTTCGTGAACTGCACGAATGCCTCGCGCCCGAACAGGCGCTTGAAGCCCGCCAGCGGCGAGATGCGCGAAAGCTGGGGCGTCAGCGGCGTCGTGGTCCAGAGCGGACGGTGCTGCACAAGCCCGCCCGCGATCGCCGCCACGAAGGCGAAGGCGAAGGGCAGTGCGATCAGCATCAGGCCCACAAGCAACGCCTCGCGGCCGACGCGCATCAGCCCCCCGCCATCGGCCGGCAATTGATGCGCCTTCGCGATGAAGGGCACGAGCCAGCTCGTGAGGCCAGGACCGATGAGGCCTGGACCGATCAGCACTGCGAGCGTCAGGCCCGCCAGCACGAACCAGGTATTGACCTCGATGCTGCGGGCCACGTCGCCGCGCTTGAACGCTTCCTCCAGCTTGCGCTGTGTCGGTTCATGACTGCGTTCTGCGGCGTCGTCCTTTTGCTCAGCCATGGCGGCAGGCCCGCCCGGACGAGACGCAAGGAACCGTCAGCGCATGACCGCAAGCTCCGTCAGGAAGCCGCGCAGCGCCCCCAAATAGACCGCCATCATCACGCCGATCGTGGCGGCCAGCAGCATCATGCCGAGCAGGATCGAGGCCGGCATGGCGATGAAGAAAACCTGGATCTGCGGCATCAGCCGCGCGAGCAGCCCGAGCGCCAGGTTGAACAGGATGCCGAAGGCGATGAAGGGCGCCGCCACCTGCACCGCGATGACGAAGCCACGCACCACGGACGACAGGATCAGCATGGCCGCATCCCCGCTGGGCGGCAGACGACCGGGCGGCATCATCTGGTAGCTGTCGTGGATCCCGATGATCGCGAGGTGATGCAGATCCGTCGCAAAGACCATCGCCGTGCCGAGCAAGGCGAGGAAATTGGCGATGGTCACGTTCTGCGTGCCCAGTGAGGGATCGACCGCCATCGCGAAGGACAGGTTGAGGTTCTGGGCGATGATCGTGCCCGCCGTCTGCAGGCCCGCAACGATCATGCGCGCCGACACGCCGATCACGAGCCCGATGCCGATCTCGCTGACGAGCAGCATCACGAGCGCAGGCGCGGCCTCGGGGCCGGGCATGGGCAGCGTCGGCCGGATGCCGGGCAGGAGAACCATGGTCAGGAGCACCGCGATGGTCAGCCGCACGCGCACGGAGATCAGCCGCTCGCCGATCCCCGGCAGCAGCATCACAAGCGTGCCGACCCGCGCGAACGCGATCATGAAGGCGGCCGCTGTTTCTGGAATCACCGCAAGATTCATCGGCTGACATCATAGGCGCCAGACGCAGCGCCGTCGCCTGCATGTGCAGCCCCCTGGACATCATCCGCCCATGGCGATGCGCGCGGCAAGACGTCCCATATAGCTCGCCAGCGCATCGGCCATGAAGGGCAGCGCCACCAGCATCGCGCCGAAGACCGCAAGGATCTTGGGCACATAGATCAGCGTCTGCTCCTGGATCTGCGTCAGCGCCTGAACGAGCGAGATCGTGAAGCCGATCGCGAGCGCGACAAGCATCAGCGGCGCGCCGACCTTGATGAAGGTGAAAATGCCGTCGCGGGCGATGTCGAGAACGGAAGCGGCGTCCACTGTGCAACCTTTCAGGCCGGATCAGACCGGCATGCGCATGATTTCCTCATAGGCCGCGATGATGCGGTCGCGCACGGCGACCAGCGTCTCGATCGCAGCCTCGCTTTCGGCAACCGCCGTCACGACATCGACCAGATCGGCTTGCCCCTGCGCTGCGGCCACAGTCTGGACATCGGCGCGCGCGCCTGTCGCCGCCGTGCCCTGCATGGCCTGCGCCAGAAGATCGCCGAAGCCTGCGGAGCCGGCGGCTCCGCCGAGCGCGCGCGCGGCGGCCTTGCCGGCCTGTCCCGCTCCGCCGGTCGTCAGGCCCTGGACGGCGTTGTAGGCGCTCGCTGCCTGGAATGGCACGGCCATGGAAGTTCTCCTGCGTCAGACCCGGAGGATTTCGAGGGTGCGGGTGATCATGCGGCGTGTTGCAGCCACGAGGTTCAGATTGGCCTCGTAGGAGCGCTGCGCCTCGCGCATGTCCATCTGCTCGATGGTGGAATTCACGTTCGGAATGCGCACGTTGCCGTCGGCATCGGCGGCCGGGTGACCCGGCTCGTGCCGCAGCTGGAACGCGGAATTGTCGCGCTGCACGCGCCCCATCGCCACGACCTGCGCATCGAGCTCGCGGTCGAAGCTGCGCGTGAAGGTCGGGATCTTGCGGCGGTAGGGATCCTGCCCGGGCCGGGTCGGCGTCGATTCCGCATTGGCGAGGTTCTCGGCGATGACGCGCATGCGGCCCGACTGGGCCTTGAGGCCCGAGACCGCGACGGAGAGGCTCTTGAGGAGATCCATGATCTTCGTCCTTTCGCGTCAGCGGCGGCCGCTGGCGGTGCGCAGCAATTGCAGGCTCTTGGTGTAGAGCATCGTGGCGAGCTGATAGTCCTGCTGGTTCTGCGCGACCTTCATCATCTCGTCTTCCAGCACCACGCCATTGCCCGAGGGCGTCGTCTCGAAGCGCTGGGCATTGCCACTTCCCATGCTTCCGCTTCCCGTCCCGGCGCCAACATGGCCCGGCTGCGTGGCCGCAAGCGCGACGCCGCCGCCGGCACCCGCCGCAGTCGCCCGTTTCAGCGGCTCCTTGAGGTCGCGCGGACGAAAGCCCGGCGTATCGGCATTGGCCACGTTCTCGGCGAGCAGCTTCTGGCGCGTCTGATGCCACTGCATCCGCGTCTTCAACATCGAGAAAAGCGGCAGATCGGCAAACATGGCACGAGCTCCGGCGGGGCGAAGCACCCGCCACCGGCAAAAAATGCCGGGTCCATGGTTAATGGACCGTTAAGTTTGTGGGGAACGGGGTTGCGTCCCCATGGAACTGGGCCGAAATTGGGCTTAGATGCCCCTTATCCGGGGCAAGGCGTGCGGGCGCGGCATGGGCCGCCCTCGCGCGACGATCTGAAAGGGTCGACATTGCGGTCCATCTTTGGAATCGAGCTGTCATCGGCGGCGCAATTCGTCATCGCCGGCGTCGTGATCTTCATTCTCCTGGCGCTGTTCGCGCTGGTGCTGCGCCGCTTCGCCGGCGGCCGCCTCCGTGTCAGGGGACAGGGCGCAGGCAGGGCCCGGCAACCGCGTCTGGGTGTCGTCGACATCTATGACCTCGACCAGCAGCGCCAGCTCGTGCTGTTGCGCCGCGACAATGTCGAGCACCTGATCATGATCGGCGGCCCCAACGACGTGGTGGTCGAAGCCAGCATCGTGCGCGGGGCGCGCGCCGGAACGGCCCAGCCGGGCAATGCCAGTGCCGACGACCGCCCGCCGGCGCCCCTGCCGGGCGAGGTCGAGGCTGCGTTGCCGCCAATCCAGCAGCCCTTGCCGCCGGCGCCCCAGCCCCCGATGCCGTCCGCCCCGCCCGTCATGCCCGCAGCCGCGATGATGGCGGCACTGCCGCCTGCACCGCCGATGGCCCCGCCGCCGGTTGCAGCAGGCGCGCTTCTCGCTCCGGCGATCATTCCCGATATCGGCGTTCCGCCGGCACCGCGCGGCATGCGCCCGGGTCGCCCCGAGGCAGATTTCCCCGCAGCGCCGCTGGCCATGCCCGCACCGCCAGCCGTACGTCCGGCACCGGCCGAGGCTGCCCCGCTGGATGCCGACCTGACCCGCCAGATCGAGGAGGCCCTGCAGCGCTCGATCGTCGCACCGGATAACCGCCCCGCCAGCGGATTGGTCGAGCCGGAAGGTGATCCGATTCCGCAATTGCGCCGCGCAGAGGATGCGCGCGCACCGGAGCGCCGGGAGCCGGCAATGGCCGCGCCTGTTGCCCGGCAGCCCGCGCCGCAGCCGCCCCCGCAGCCCCCGCGTTCACTTGCGACGCCGGTTGCGCCGGCGATCCTGCCGCCGCGCGCGCCTGCCATGCCGCGGGTGGACCAGCCCTTACCGAAAGCCGAGCTGCCGGTCGCGCCGGCCCTGCCCCGCATCGATCTTTCGCTCAGGCCGATCAACCCCGTAGCCACGCCGGCTGTGCCGTCCTCGCCGGAGCCGGTCACCTCTCAGGCGCCACGCCCGGTTCAGCTTGAGGCAGCGCCCGCACCGGATCTGCCCATTGCAGTCGAGCCCGTGAAATCGGCACAGCAGCAGGAGCCGGCGCCCGGTATCGGGCTGCAGGTCCGGCCCGCAGGGACCACCCAGGCAGCACCGGCACAATCCGCACCAGCCCAATCTGCGCCCGCGCAGGTCTCGCCTGTTTTCAAGGTCGAGCGGGCAGCTCCAGCTCCTGTGGAGCCCCGAAAGGCCGACGTTCCTGCGGTCGAGCTTCCAAAGGCCGAGTTTCCCACGCTAGAGCTTCCCAAGGTCGAGTTTCCCAAGGTCGATCTTCCCGGGGCCGACGCGCCAAAGCCGGAGCCGGCCCGGGCGCATCCCGCGAAGCCGGAGCCGCGCACGGCCGAACCGCCGGCCGACACCGGGACGGATCCGTTTTCGGTCGAGGCGATCGAGGCGGAATTCGCGCGCCTGCTCGGTCGCACGGTGCCTGCCAAGGACGGCCCCAGCAACTGAACTGCCGGAGAGGGAGCGGCGCGGGATGCGCCCTCCCCGAAGGCCGTGAAGTGACCTTTGTCCTCCGGCGATGGACGCGGAGCATTGTCGGCTCCATGGTCGCAGCGGACGGGGCCGACGATTCGCCCGGCCCGCACCGCCGCAGGAAGGATGCCCCGCTTGTGACGCCACCGGCGCCCGATCAGGCACAGACGATTGCGCCAGCGGCGGCAAAACCCGCGCAGGCAAAACCCGCGTCAGGCGTGCTGCGCATCGCGCGACGCATCGCGCTGCCGGCGGCACTGCTTGGCCTATGCGGCCTCATCGTCCTGGCCGTCCTGGCGGTGACGCCTGCTGCCGCGCAAACCCTGACGCTCGATCTCGGTCAGGGCGCCGGCGTGACGCAGCGCGCGTTGCAGCTCATCGCGCTGATCACCGTCCTGTCGCTGGCCCCCTCCATCCTCGTGATGGTCACGTCCTTCACGCGGATCGTTGTCGTGCTGTCGCTGCTGCGGGCTGCGCTCGGCACGCAGACAGCTCCGCCAAACGCCGTAATCGTGGGGCTCGCGCTCTTCCTGACGGCTTTCGTAATGGCACCTGTCTTCCAGCGCGCCTACGACACCGGCGTCCAGCCCCTGCTCGCAGGGCAGATCGAGGCGCAGGAAGCCTTCAATCGCGGGATTGTCCCGTTCCGCGAATTCATGCTGCGCCACGTGCGCGAGAAGGATCTTCAGCTTTTTCTCGATCTTTCGCGCCAGCCCCCGCCCGCGACCAGCGCGGATGTGGGCCTGAACGTGCTGATTCCGGCCTTCATGATCTCAGAGCTGCGCCGCGCCTTCGAGATCGGCTTCATGATCTTCCTGCCCTTCCTGATCATCGACCTGGTCGTGGCCTCGATCCTGATGTCGGTCGGCATGATGATGCTGCCACCGGTCACCGTGGCGCTGCCCTTCAAGCTGATTTTCTTCGTCCTCGTGGACGGCTGGAGCCTGATCGCGGGCTCGCTGGTGCAGAGCTACGGCACCTGACGCTCAGCCCGGACGCGGCGCACCGGGCTGCGGGGCGCCCGCACCCGGGCCCGGAGCGGCCTCGCCGGGCGCAGCCTCGGCCGGCACGGACGGACCGCGCGGCACGCTGCTGGCCTCGGGATAGCGCTTGCGATACTCGGCCAGGAACTCGGCCAGCGTATCGGCACGCGCCACGTTGCGTGCCGCCTCGCGGAACTGCCGCGTCTGGCTTGCACCCGGGGTCGTCAGGAAGCCGAACGTAGCGGCATCGGTACTGTCGGCCATCTTCGGCGAGAACTTGCCGCGCAGACGGTCGAGGGCCATGACCTCATCCGAAAGCGAATAGGCAATGGCTGCCCGCAACACATCGCGGCGCGCCTGCTCTGTCAGCGGAGCCACGCCCTGCCAGGCACTGCCGAGGATCGTCTCAAAAGCCTCTCCGGCCTCGCGCCAGCGCCGGCCCTTCCACAGGATATCGGCACGCAGACGCTTCACCTCAGGCCCGTCCTCACCGATCAGCATCTCGATGGCGAGATCGGTGCGCGACAGGTCTGACAGCGCCCGGGCCTCCAGCAGGAGGCGGGCTCGACGCACCTCGCCGGGCAATTCCGGCAGGCGCGAGTTCTGCAGGGTCTGGAGCGCCAGAGCCGCCTTGCCGTCCATCAGCCGGATCGTGGCGAGCCGGGCCGCCACCGTGGCGCGCGCCGAGCCCGTGAGCCGGTTTTCCACCTGATGCTCGAGCAGATCCCCGGCCTGGTCGAGCAGGTCGAGCTGCACGAGCCTGTCGGCAAGACGCCGGATCATCTCGTCGCCGCGCCGCCCGATCGGCGTGAATTCCTTGAAGTCGTAATACAGCGCCAGCGCATCGACCCGCGGGAAGCTGTCCCCGCGTCCGGTGAGGAACAGCTCCTCGAACCGGGCCGCTGTCTCGTCGTGAAGGGCTCGGGTGATCTCGTGTTCAGGGAACATCGCATTGGCCCAGCGCGCAGCCGAGAAGGCGTCGCGCCAGCGCCCTGCCTCGGCATAAAGGCGCCCCAGAGCCCCCATCGCCCGCAATTCGAGATCGTCACCCCGCCACATGACCGTCAGGGTCTCAAGCCGCTGCATCGCATCGGCGGCGTTGATGGTCTTTTCCTTCAGGGCGAGCAACGTCCCGCGCAATGTCGCCTCGGCGGCGGCTGGCCGGTTCGCGCCCTTGCGCACCGCCTCGTAATGGGCGAGCGCGATCTCGGGCCTCGCGGTCGCCTCGTCGAGCCGCGCCCGCAGGAGCTGGATCTCCGCCTCCGGCTGCAGTTCCTGCGGCAGGCGGCTGAGGATGTCGAGCGCCCTCTCCGCCTCGGACAGGTCGCGCATTTCCAGGCCGGCGCGCACGATTGCCGGCCGGATCATCGCCTGCAGCTCGTCGGGATAGGCGTCGAGCGTTTCCTGCGTACGCTTGAACCCGGCAAGGGCCAGTGGCCAGCGCTGCGCACGTGCGTCGAGCACCGCCCGCCACAGGATCGCCTCCGGATCATCCGCGAGAGCCTCGACCTTCAACCGCGCCATGGCGTCCCGGTCCCGGAACATCTTGGTCTCGGCAAGGGCGAGCCAGAGCCGCAGCGCACGATCATTCGCGAGTTCGGGGTTATCGGCAAGCACAGTCAGGAGGACGCCGCGCCCTTCCGCCGAGAACTGGTTGGCGATGAGCCAGGTGCCGAGCGCACGCCGGGCCTGGGCGCGCGTGCTGCGTGTCGAATCGGCGGCCGCATCGGCAAGTTCGCGCCAGCGATCGCGCGGGATGCCCGCCTGCAATTGCGCCCAGTTGTCGCGCCCGATCACGGGCCGGGGCTGGTCGTTGCCGGCCCGCGTGGTGACAGGCTGCTGGCCGATCGACACCGCAAGCCCGCCATCGCGTCCGATGCCGACGCCATCGAGCGCCGGGCGCACCACGATATCGTCGGCGAACGCCTCGACCGCCACGCCATGGACGGCCGGCAGCAGCCGGAACTCGGCGAAGCGATGCAGCTTGGGCAACCCCTGCGCCGGCGCGCGCGCTGTGGCGATCGCCAGTCGCCGGCCGCTCACGGGATCGTCGAGCCAGTGAATCCCGCCCATCTCCGCGAGTGGCACATGGACGATGGTGCGGCCAGCCTCGTCGACATCCCGCATCACCGGCAAGGGTTGGGAGGGCGACAGCGCCTCGTCGCCGAGCGTCAGAACCCAGTTGGGGCCATCCGGCGACAGCCGCACGAGTCTGGGTCGGGTCAGCGTCAGCCGCGCAACGGCAACACGACCCTGCCGGCTCACTTCCATCGGCCCGGACACGATGTCGGCGGGCGCGATCAAGGCCGGTGGCTCGATCACCTGCGAAGTCTCGAAAACCAGCGTCACCTGCCCGTCAAGCTCGACGGCGGCAGCCGGAATGGCGGTAGCGAAGGGGAAGGTCAGCTTCAGCGTCTCCGCCTGCCCGCTCACGCGCACCACGACCGGCCCGTCGGGCACCGGCGTGGGCCGCACGGCCGGCGACGCTGCGGCAGCCGCGGGCGCTGTCGTCACGGCATTGCCTGACGGATTGTTGCCCGGCGCGCGCGCCACAGGCGCCGGTGCCGCCGAAGGCGCCAGGCCGGCAGGCGCCGCATCTGCGGCAAGCCGCTTCTCGGCCCGCTCGACGCGGGCCTCCGGCGAATGGCGCAGCGTGCCCGGCTTTTCGATGTCGAGAACGAAGGTGTCGTCCTCGCGGAAGGCGCGTATCTCCCCCTCGCGGGCAAGGGTGAAACTGAGGGTCGTCTTCGCGCCGGCATTCTCGACGCGGATGTCACGCACGATGCCCGGCAGGTCCTGCTGCATCGCATCGGCATCGATCGCAAGCCGCGCGTCGAAGACAAGCCGCGCCGTTTCGCCCTCGCGGCTGAAGGCGATGTTGGGGTCCCCGGGCGCCTGCAACACGAGACGGGTCAATGTCGGCAGGCTGCCGACTGTATATGTGAGCGGCTTCCTGTCCTCGGCTTCCCGCTGGCGGGTAATCTCGCGCAGCCGTGTCTCGGCCTGGCGGGCGCGTTGCGCGAGATTGTCGACGACGTCCTGTGGCAGGCCCGGCGGCAAGCCGGTCCAGGTCGACGGCAGCAGGTCGACAAAGACCTGTTCCCCGGCTTCCATCAGGTTGACGCGCACGGGCCGCAGCAGGGCTAGCCGCAGCGCCCGCCCGTCGGGATCGCGTCGCACGACAGAGACATAGGCGCCAAGGTCGGTCGCAAGCTTCTCGCTTGCGATACGCACCGGTTCGCTGAAATTCAGCACGATGATGCTGTCGGTCACCCGCACGGTCACTTTGGGCGGGACGTCGAAGCCAAGGATGATGCGGCCATGGGCACGCATGTCGAGACCGCGCACCGACAGGACGGGCGGCGCACCCTGTCCGCGCGCCGTGGACAGGAGCGGGAAGGCGGCAAGGGCCATCGCCCCCAGAACGGCGGCAAGCCGCAGCATTGGCCGACGCCAGCGCAGGGGAAGACCGGTTGCCCGGCTTCCACTTCGGCCAGGGACACGCCCCGGCGCGCTCGACACCACACCGCTGTTCACGCCACTCACCCGCCACGCAACTCGTGGAGCGGAGATTACCGGCCCAGCGCTAACATGCGCTTAATCACAAGCTGCACTTTTTGCCGGACAGCGATGCTCAGCGGCGTGGCACGGGCGTGGGCTCCATGGCCTGCAATTCGTTCGCAGGCATGACACCCGCAGCCGGCGTGCGCGCCTCCGCGGTGCGTCCCCGGGTCGCGAGCGCAATGGTGAGCTTTTCGGCAGATTCCGGGCTCATGGCCGCGAGAACCTCGGCCATCTTGCGCGGGTTCATTTGCAGGACGACCGGCACAAGCACCTCATGCGGCAGCCGGTCGAACACCCGTGCGGCGTCCTTCGGCTTCATGGCCTCATACATGATCACGACATTTTTCAGCGCCGCCTGCTCGTTCTGCTGCGCCTTCTGGGCCGGATCCCCGCCCTTCTCCTCAAGCGTGCGCAATTCCTCGATGCGCCCCTCAAGCTTCTTCTCGGCGGAATTCAGGAGACGCTCGCGCATCTCGAGTTCGCGGGCCCGCCCGTCGAGTTCCTCGCGCCGCTCGCCAAGCCGCTCGAGAAGGGCCCGCTCGGCACCGGATGGCAGAGCGGCACCATCGAGAACAGACGCCCTGTCCCGGCCGGCAGGACTGGGGGCACCGGACGGAGGCTTGGCAGCTGTTGCCCTTGCGGCAGGCTTTCCGGGCTCCGGCTTGGCTGCGTCAGGCTTGGCCGCGTCAGGCTTGGCCGCGTCAGGCTTGGCTGCGTCAGGCTTGGCTGCGTCAGGCTTGGCTGCGTCAGGCTTGGCAGCGTTAGGCTTGGGCGCGTCAGGTTTGGCCGGCTCCTTCACCGATCCCGTCGTCTCGGGGTCGAACACACCCGGGCCCCTTGCGCGGACAATGGTCTGCGAAATGCCAGCCGACAGGCTGGCTGCCGGCGCGGCCGGCGGCGCGATCTGCGGCGCAGGCGCCGTGTCGGTCATCAGCCCAAGCATCTTCAACAGCAGAAGCGCGACGGCGCCCAGCGCCGCCGCGTGCAAGATACCGGTTCCCTGGGGCAACCGGAGCTTGATCATGCGGCCCTGCTCTCAAGCCGCTTCACGGCCCGATCAACGAGGTTCTGTGCAATCGCCGCCGTCTTGCTAAGCCTTGTCTCGGTCGCGGAAGCCGGTTCGGCCGCAACAACAGATGCATCGACCGCCTGGAGATCGGCCGCAGGCTCCACGGCGCGCGCGGCCTGCGCGCGGACCACGGGCGCCACATGGCGCGTGGCCTCGACGATCTGTCCGATGCGCTGCACGACCGCCTCGCCGGCCTGAACCTGCTCGCTCAGGGCGCGAGCCTGTTCCTGTGCCGCAACCAGTCGCTGCGCCAGCGACTGGTCGCATTCGCCCAGCGTGGTCCGCAATCCCGCGATCGCCCGCTCCGCCGTTTCGGTGGCGAGCACGAGTTCGCGGATCGTCTGGCGCATCGTCGATTCGTCGGCCTTGAGCCGGGAAATGCGCCGGCTGAGCACGTAGCAGGTGCCGATTGTGACCACGAGCAGCACCGCGACCAGCAATTCCGCAAGGATGGAAATGATCGAGGACATAAAGACTTACTCCCTGCGGCCGGTGGCGCCGGATTCGAGCGCGGCAAGCGTCGTGCGCGAACGGATGAGCGGCCGCATGACCTGAATGGCAACCTGATCGTCGATCCGCCCGATCCGGCCCTGGCTGAGCACGACATCACCAAGGCGCAGGATGACCGGCGCATCGGGACCGACATCGAACGTGAGCGTGTCGCCGACCTCAAGCGACAGCATCTTCTTGAGCGGCATCCGCGTTTCGTGCAGCACCGCCTCGACGGCAATGTCCGCCTGCCAGATCTCGGTCGCGAGATGCCCTTCCCAGACCGCGTCGCGGCCGAGCTTCTCGCCCATGAAGCTCTGCAGCAGCAGGTCGCGGATCGGCTCGATCGTGGCATAGGGCAGGATGATCTGGAGGTTGCCGCCGCGCCCCTCCATGTCCATGCGCAGGTCGATCAGGATCGCCGCGTTGGCAGGGCGCGTGATGACGGCGAAGCGCGGATTGGTCTCGATCCGGTCGACGGCGAAGCGCACCGGCGAAATGGGGCGGAATGCCGTCTCCGCCTCCGCCAGGGTCACTTCCACAAGACGCCGGATCAACTGCGTCTCGATCGTGGTGAAGGCCCGCCCGTCCAGCCGCGCGCCGCTTGTCGCGCGCCGGCCGCCCAGCAGCATGTCGAGCGCGGCATAGGTCAGCGAGGATTCGACCGTGACGAGCGCAAGATTGTCCCAGCCTTCCGCCCGCACCACCGACAGAAGCGCCGGCAGCGGGATCGAGTTCAGATAGTCGCCGAAGCGCACCGACGTGATGCCGTCGAGTGTCACTTCCACGTTGTCGGAGAAGCGTTCATGCGACACCCGGCCCGTATCGGCGATAGCGCGGATGCCCGTCCCGTTTCCGGAGAGCACCTCGGGCACGGTAAAGCCGAGCAGCCCGTCGATCTCCTCCTGATTGAGGAGGCGGTCGGCGCCGGCCTCGTTCGTGTCGGTCTCTGCGGGCGTGTCCATCATGGACGCCCACTCGGCCGCCATCCCGCCCGTATCGGCGTCGGGCATGGCGCCCTGCTCGGCGAGCGCCGCCCCCCACTCGTTAGCGAGTGCGGCGCCGCTGTCGGTGGGATCGGCGGGCGGGCTCATGTCACTGGACCAGGATTTCCTTGAACAGCACCGCATCCACCCGGGCGGGATAGACGGCGACGTTCACGCGGCGCAGCAATTCTTCCTTGAGGCGATAGACACCCGCCGACCCTTCGAGATCGGCCGGGCGCAATTCGCGCATGAAGGTCTGGAACGTGTCTTCGAGACGCGGGAGCAGCGGCTGGATCTCGTTGGAGAGCTTGGGGTCGCTGACCTCGAGCGACACCTTGATCTTCATCATCGACTGCCGATCCTGCCCCGGATTCAAGGCAAGGTTGATCATCATCTCGCGCATGTCGACGAAGGCGACCGGCTTCTTGGCTGCCGCCTTGGCCTGTTCCGTGTTTTCGGCGTCCAGCTTGCGCAACTTGAACCACCAGAAGCCGCCGCCGCCGGCTCCGGCAAGCACGAGCACGGCCGCGACGATCATGATGAGCTTCTTCTTGCCACCACCGCCCCCGGGAGCCGCGCCTTCGGCAGCGCCCTCCTCGGCGGCTTCTTTTTTCGGTTTCTTGGCCATCTGACGCGCCCACCATGCGCCCGCGCCAGCGCGGGACGTCTGCATGAACCTTGCGCGGACAGGGTTAACGCCGCGTTAAGCCGGCAATTCCTGCCGGGTCGAAATCGCCTCAGGCAGTCCCTGCCCGGCAGATTGGTAAACAGTCCCCTTCCCTCAAGCTAATGAAAAGCAAGCGTTTTCGGCGTCACGGCCTGTCTGGCACGCTTCCTGCCAGTCCAGTGCTGCATCCGGACGCGCTGGGGAGCGTGCCAAGGATGCGAGGCTTGAGGAGGCGGGGCGACCCGTCATCCCGAGGGGAGCCGAAGATGGAGAATGCGATTCTCGTTGGCCTGTCGCGGCAGGTCGCGCTTGTCCGGGAGCTGGGCATCATCGCCAACAACATGGCGAACGTGTCCACGAACGGTTTCAAGGCGCGCTCGATCCGCTTCGAGGAGTTCCTCAGCCCGAAGGCACGGGCCGAGACCTTCCAGGGCGCCGACCAGCGCCTGTCCTATGTCATCGACAAGGGCGCACCACTGGACCTGACACCCGGCTCGATCGAGCAGACGGGCAACCCGCTCGATGCCGCGATCAAGGGCGAGGGCTTCTTCGTTGTCCGGACGCCTGCCGGCGAGCGCTATACCCGCAACGGCAATTTCCAGATCAACCAGCGCGGCGAGCTCGTCACGGGCGACGGCCATGTCGTCCAGGGCGAAAGCGGGCCGATCACGGTCAGCCCCACCGAGACGGGCCTGCAATTCTCGCCCGAGGGCACCTTGTCGAGCACCGAAGGCCAGCGCGGCAAGCTGCGCATGGTGCGCTTCGCCGATCCGCAGGTGTTGCGCAACGAGGGCGCGAACCTGTTTTCCGCTCCCGCCCCCGGCCAGCCCGTCGGCCCTCAGGCCCGCATCGAGGTCGGCGCGATCGAACGCTCCAATGTCCAGCCCGTCATCGAGATGACCAAGATGATCGAGGTCCAGCGCAGCTACACCTCGATCGCCACCATGCTGCAGCGCGCCGACGAGTTGCGCCGCACCGCCATCCAGCGCCTCGCCGACGTTCCGGCCTGATCGAAGGGAAACGCAGACATGCGCGCACTCTACACGGCCGCCACCGGCATGATGGCCCAGGAGCTCAACGTCCAGGTCATCTCTAACAACATCGCGAACCAGCGCACCACCGGCTACAAGCGCCAGCGCGCCCAGTTCCAGGACCTGCTCTACGAGACGTTCCGCCGCCAGGGTGCCAACACCTCGGACCAGGGCAACCAGGTGCCGGCCGGTGTCTATGTCGGATCGGGCGTCAAGACCGCCTCGACCCCGCGCACCATGACGCAGGGCAATATCACGCCCACCGAGAAGCAATACGACCTCGCCATTCGTGGCGAGGGCTTCTTCAAGATCCGCATGCCCGACGGCCGCGCGGCCTTCACGCGCGACGGCTCCTTTGAGCTCGACAGTCAGGGCCAGCTCGTCACCGCCGACGGCTATATCCTCGAGCCGGGCATCACCGTGCCGCAGAATGCCGGCACGATCAGCATCAATGCCCAGGGCACCGTTCAGGCGACGATCCCCGGCCAGTCGGCCCCGCAGGATCTCGGCCAGATCCAGACCGCCCGCTTCGTCAACAAGGTCGGCCTCGAGTCGATCGGCGACAACCTCTTCGTCGAGACAGCGGCGTCCGGTCCTGCCATCGACGGCACGCCGGGCCAGGAGGGCTATGGCTCGCTCCAGCAGGCCCATCTCGAGGAATCGAACGTCAATGCCGTGACCGAGATTTCCTCGCTGATCGCGGCGCAGCGCGCCTACGAGATGAATGCTCGCATCATCACGGCAGCCGACCAGATGATGTCCGCCACCACCAGCATGTTCCGCGGCTGAGGCGAGGGAGACAGACCATGGTCCATTCCCGTCCTTCCACCGTCATGCAGGCCCTGCGCCGTCTGGCTCTCGCGCTCCCGCTGCTGGCGCTGGCGCCGCAGGCATTCGCTGCTCCCCCGTCGCTTCGCGGCGAGGCGCAGGTGCGCCGCGACGTCATCACGCTGGGCGACCTCATCGACAATGCACCGGCCGCGCTCTCCGATATGGCCGTGTTCCGGGCGCCTGCGCTGGGCGAGACCGGCACGATCCAGGCCGCCCGCATCATCGAGACGGCGCGCGGCCTCGGTCTGACGCAGGTCGAGACGTCGGGCCTGCGCCAGGTGCTCGTGAGCCGCCCGGCAAGGCGCATCGCCACCGACGAGATCGAGACCGCCGTCAAGGCCGTCCTTGCACAGCGCTTCGGCCTCGACGGAGCCCATATGATGCTCGTCTTCGACGGCGCACCGCCGTCGATGATCCTGCCGCCGGACCTGTCCGCGCCGCTCAAGGCGGAGGACGTCGTCTATGACCCCCGCGCACGCCGCGTGGCCGCCAATGTCGCGGTCGGCCAGCCCGGCCATGCCGGGCGGCGCAGCCTGCGCGTGGCCGCCGCCATCGTCGAGACGGCCGATGTCGTGGTGCTGACCCGGCCGCTCCAGCGCGGCGACGAGATCAGCCCCGGGGACGTCGCCCTCGAGCGCCGCCCGCGCGAGGGCGTGCCGGCCGACGCGCTCGCCGAACTGAAGGGCAGCATCGGCCGCGCCACCCGCCGCGCCTTGTCGCCGGGCCTGCCGCTGCGTGCCGGCGACATCACCCGTATCGAGGTGGTCGCCCGCGGCGAGCTCGTCACCGTCGTCTACCAGATGCCCGGCATGACACTCACCGTGCGCGGCAAGACGCTGGAAGGCGGCGGCCTTGGCGACACGATCGGCATCCAGAATCCCCAGTCCAAGCGCGTGCTCCAGGGGGTCGTCAGCGGCCCCGGCACCGTCACCGTCTCGCAGGTCAATCCCGGCCCGGTCGCGGCGAATACCCGCAACTGATGCACAAGCTGCTTTTGCAAAGGCTCGATCCGATGCTCCGCGATCCCTCTGCCTCCCCCGCCATCCGCGCCCTGCGCACTGGCCTGCTCGCGCTGGCTCTCGCCCCGCTCGCTGCCTGCGGCGCGGCCGACCGCCTCGCCAATGTCGGCAAGACGCCGGCCCTGTCGGCCATCGAGGACCCGACCGCGACACCCGGCTACAAGCCGGTTCGCATGCCGATGCCCGATGTCGAGCCGGTCAGCTATGCCTCGAACTCGCTCTGGCGGCAGGGCTCGCGCGCCTTCTTCAAGGACCAGCGCGCCCGCCAGATCGGCGATCTCGTAACGGTGCGTGTGCGCGTCACCGACCGCGCCCAGCTCGAGAACCAGACGCGCCGCTCGCGTCAGAACGCGGAAGGTCTCGGCGTCACCAATTTCTTCGGGGCAGAGAACGGCCTGACGAAGGTGCTCGATGACGGCGTCAGCGCCGATGCGCTCGTCAACGCCGACTCAAACTCCTCGAGCCAGGGCGCCGGCTCGATCCGTCGCTCCGAACAGCTCGTCACGAATGTGGCCGCCGTCGTCACGCAATTCCTGCCCAACGGCAATCTCGTCATCGAGGGCAAGCAGGAGATCCGCGTCAACTTCGAGGTCCGCGAGCTGATCGTCGCCGGCATCATCCGTCCCGAGGACATCGAGTCCGATAACACGATCGATTCCAGCAAGATCGCCCAGGCGCGCATCGCCTATGGCGGCCGCGGCCAGATCACGGACGTCCAGCAGCCGCGCTACGGCCAGCAGGTCATGGACATCCTCCTGCCCTTCTGACCCCTCGCCAACCTGTTGCCGGGCGCTCCCCTTACCCGGCCGCAAACCCGGACGCTCCCCATTGTCCGGCTATCCGAACCGCTCCCCTGCGGTTCGCCTGCACCCGGGCCGCTCCCTCGCGACCCGGCGGGACCGGTCCCCGCGCGCTCCCCACGATCCCGGAAACGGGGTCGATGCGCGGGGTCCGGTCGCTCCCCGTCACGGCTTGTCCCCGTCCATGGGAACCGCGCGATGCTGCGGCGTCCGAAACGGGGAACCCGCATGCCCAAGCTCGATGCCCGCGCCTTGCGCAATCTCGACCGCGTTCACCCCGACCTCGTGCGCGTGATGCACGCCGCCATCGAACTGACCGCCGTCGATTTCACGATTACCGAAGGCGTTCGCTCGCTGGAGCGCCAGCGCCAGCTCGTCGCAAGGGGCGCCTCTCAGACGCTGCGCTCGCGTCACCTGCTCGCGCCCAACGGCTTTGCCCATGCCGTCGACGTCGCCGCGAGGATCGGCGGCACGATCCGCTGGGACTGGCCGCTCTACGAGCGCATCGCGGTGGCTGTGAAACGCGCCGCCGCCGACTGCAACGTGCCGGTCGAATGGGGCGGCGACTGGCGGTCCTTCAGGGACGGGCCGCACTACCAGCTGCCCTGGGATCGCTATCCCGGTTGAGGTCTTCGATCCCGCCTGGACGGCAGAACGGCGCCGGAGAGCCGGCGCCGTCAGCATTCTCCGATCGCGCGTTCGGCGCTCAGTCGTCGCGATAGACGCGCTCGTTGCGCTCATGACGCTCCTGCGCCTCAAGCGACAGGGTCGCGATGGGGCGCGCCTCAAGGCGCTTCAGCGAGATCGGGTCGCCCGTTTCCTCGCAATAGCCATAGGTGCCGTCATCGAGCCGGGCGAGCGCCGCATCGATCTTGGCGGTGAGCTTGCGCTGCCGGTCGCGGGCCCGCAGCTCGATGGCCCGGTCCGTCTCGGAGGAAGCGCGGTCGGCGAGATCGGGATGGTTCTCGCTCTCGCTCTGCAGCGCGGTCAGCGTTTCGCGGGCCTCGCGCAGGATCTCTTCCTTCCATCGCAACAGCTTGCGACGGAAATATTCGCGGTGACGCTCATTCATGAACGTCTCGTCGTCGGAGGGTCGATAGCCATCGTCGAGAACGATGTTGCCCATGGGTCTCCTCGTCGCAGACGTGTCCGTGACGTTCCCGCCCGGACCGGACTGGTCCGAACGATTTCGTCGTTGCGCGCCCATATAGCGCCAAGGAAACATCACCACAATCGGTTGCAGGCGCCTTAAACAGACATGATCCACAGCGAGACTGCGTGATGAAGCCGCGCTGCGGCTGTTTTGTGACAGGAACTGTCGTGATCAGCGCACGAGATCGGCGATGGCGGCCTCGATGCCTGCGGCAATCGGCTTTCGATAATGCGTATGATCGAAGAACAGCGCCCGGTCGCGGGTCTGCATGTCCTCGATCCGCCGGTCGAGCAGATGGGTACGGGGGCGCTGCGCGGCGACCGATGCATAGGCAGCGGCGCAGGATGCATCCCGCGCGGCCGCGACACTGCCCGCCTCCGGCAGCCCCGTCACATAGACGGGCGGGCGGACGAGCACGACCTGGGTCTGCGCGGGAATGCCTTTCAGCCGCTCGCGAAGGGCCTCCGCGGCAGGGAACCGGCCCGTCGCATTGTCGGGCATGGTCGGCAGGCGCGGGGCGAGCCGCGCATCATGGGCCGGCCCCGGCACATAGCCGAGCCCTATATAATTGTCCTCGTAGTCCCACCAGCCGTCCGGCCTTGCCCGCTCGATGCGCCCGGCGACATAGCGCAGGCGGCGTCCGAGCTCCTCCATGACCCCGAAGCGCACGAGCCCGCCCAGATATTCGAACGGCGAGGCCGCATAGAGCCAGAAGGGAAAGGGCTGCCAGTTCGGCATGGCCGGATCGCCGCCGCACCAATAGCCGTCGACACCGATGACGACGAGGCGCGGCGTCCGCTCCCGGTTGCGCAGGAACCAGTCGAGAATGAGCAATTGCTCCTTAGGCCCCGTCGCCGGCACCGTCAGGGACACGACGGGAAAGCCGAGCCTATCCGTCAGGTTCTGCGGATTGAGAAGCTGCGCATGCGAATTACCGATGATGGCGCCGTCAAAGGCGGGATCGCGGCCACGGCTGGCATTGGCCGTTCGCGGCCCCTGCGGCGGCACGCCCGCCTTGCTCACAAGCGCAAACCGACCGGTATCGTAAGGGTCGAGCGCAGCAGCCACGAGGACGAAGGCTGCCAGCATGGCGCCGGCAACGATCAGGAACAGCCGCACGAAGACGGCCCCTGCACTTCGCGGGGCTGGGGCTGCCGGTGGATGAGCGGAGGAGGCTTTCACGCACCGGCCCCGCTCAGAACTGGAAATAGATGAATTCGTAATTCGCATCGTCGCCGATCTTGAACAGCACGACGACGAAAAGGATGGCGAAAAGCACCGCCGTCCAGCGCGCGGGAGGAATCTTTTGCGCCGCCTCCCAGGCGGTCGGACCGATCATCGCGACAGCCGCCGCGAGCACCAGTGCCCGCCACTTGAAGCCGTCGCCCATGCCGGCAAGGCCAAACAGGCCCTTGTACATCGTGAGGGCCGCATCGAAAGTCTGGGCGCGGAACAGAACCCAGCACAGCGACACGAACAGGAATGTCAGCGCCCAGCCCAGAATGGGCGGCATGGACAGGCCCGCGCGCCGCCACAACACGCCGATCCCCAGGCCCACCCCGTGGGCAACACCCCAGGCGACGAAGGTCCACGCCGCACCATGCCAGAGCCCGCCCAGCGCCATGGTCGCGAACAGCGCCCAGAGCTGCATCGGCAGCCCGTGCTTCGAACCGCCGAGCGGAATGTAAAGGTAATCGCGCAGGAAGCGCGACAGGGTCATGTGCCAGCGCCGCCAGAAGTCCTGGAGCGACACGGCACGATACGGCACCTGGAAGTTCTGCGGCAGCACGACGCCGAAGAGCAGCGCCAGTCCCAGCGCCATGTCGGTATAGCCGGAAAAGTCGAAGTAGATCTGGAACGAAAAGGCGAGCGTGGCCTGCCACGCTTCCATGAAGCCGACGGCCTTGCCGGCGGCGGCGGCGGCGAAGATCGGATTGGCATATTCAGCCAGCGGGTCGCCGACAAAGACCTTTTTCGCCAGACCGATGACGAGCAGCATGATGCCGCGCGCAATCCGCTCGTCGCTGTCGGCCCGGTCATAGGGCCGCTCGTCGAGCTGGTGCATGATCTCGCGCCAGCGCACGAGTGGGCCGGCAAGCACCTGCGGGAAGAACGAGATATACAGCGCATAGCGCACGAGATCGTAGCGCGGCGCCTCGCCCCGGCGAAGGTCGACCAGATACATCACGTGATGGAACGTGAAGAACGAGATGCCGAGCGGCAGCGCGAGATCGGACTTTGGCGCCGACAGGCCGGGAATCAGGGCCGCGAAATCCGCGAAGAAATTGAAATATTTGAAGATCGCCAGCACGAGCAGGTTGAGCCCGATGGCAAGCGTGATCAGCGTGCCGCGCCGCGTCGCCAGGAATGCCTGCGCGATGGCCCAGTTGACGAAGATCGAGAGCGCCATGAGCGGCACGAAGCGCCAGTCCCAATAGCCGTAGAAGGCAAAGGAGAGCAGCGTGAGCACCGGCAGCCGCCATGCGGGCGCGAACCGCTCCGCAGCCCAGTGCAGGGCCAGCGCCAGTGGCAGGAAGGCAAGGAGGAAGATGAAGGAGTTGAAGAGCATGGAGGCAACCGCTGCGGACGCCCGGCTCTAAACCATATCCGGCCCGGATGGATAGCGTGTCGTTGCGGAAATCACGAGAGTTGCGTCAGACCCGTCCGAGCTTGGCGAGCTCGACCTGCGCGCGCAGGTCGATATGGGCGAGCACCTCGTCGAGCCCCGGATCGCCGCTCTGCTCGCGCGCCTCGCCCAGCGCCGCCGCCAGACGCAGGAGTTCGCTCGTCGGCACCGCCCCTGACAGGAGCGCGGCCTTGATGCGATCGAGATCGTCAAGCAACCGGTAGCCACGCTGCATCTGGCGCCGGCGCCTCTGCGGAGCATCCCCGTCGGCCTGGATCGCCAGAAGCGCGTCGAGCGAGCCGGTCGCAGCGGTCGTGGCCGGACCATCCGCCCGCCCTGCCCCGCCGGTGAGCAACTGCGAGAAGCGCGCACCATTTGCCGCGCCTGCCTCGCGACGGGGCGCGGCAGCCCCCGCTCCGGTCATCGGTGCCTTGCCGTCGATGCGCATCTTGTTCTGCCTCGTCTGCCGGACCGCCCGCACCGACTGGACCTTGCGGGGCCGGGACCGCAAGCCAAGTGTCCGTCGCCATGGTTAACCCATCGTGAAGACCCGGCAGGATTTGCCGCCTGCCCGGCAGGACTGACCGCCCGGCCCTGTGACCTGCCGACGCTGCCCAGAAGAAAAACATTTTAGATCATATGCTTGCGAGAAAAGTTGCCCTGGCACGATCCTCGCGAGGGAGGAACGGTCATTTCCGGGGATACGCCTCATGCCCGCACTGCCTCGCCTTCTGCGCCGCCTGCCTGCCCTGCTGGGACGGCTGGCGCTCGCCGCGAGCCTCGCCGTGCCTGCAATGCTGCCGCCGGCGCCGGCGGCAGCGATGTCGCGGATCAAGGATCTCGCCTCGATCGAGGGCATCCGCCAGAACCAGTTGATCGGCTATGGCCTCGTCGTCGGCCTCAATGCCACGGGCGACACGCTCAACAACATCCCCTTCACGCGCCAGTCGCTGCAGGCCATGCTGGAGCGCATGGGCGTCAATACGCGCGGCGCCACGATGCGGACGGCCAATGTCGCCGCCGTCATGATCACCGCCAACCTTCCGCCCTTCGCCACGCAGGGTACGCGCCTCGACGTCACGGTTTCGGCGCTGGGCGACGCCAAGTCGCTGCAGGGCGGCACGCTGCTCGTCACGCCGCTGCTCGGCGCCGACGGCGAGGCCTATGCGGTGGCGCAAGGCTCGGTCTCGATCTCCGGCTTTGCCGCCGAGGGCGATGCCGCCAAGGTCACGCGCGGCGTGCCGACCGTGGGCCGCATCGCCAATGGCGCGATTATCGAGCGCGAGATCGAGTTCAAGCTGAACACGCAGCGCACGGTGCGCCTCGCCCTGCGCAATCCCGACCTGACGACATCGCGCCGCATCGCCGCCGTCATCAACGACTTCATGGGCACCAACACCGCCGAGCCGACCGATCCCGGCACGGTCGTGCTGCAGATCCCGGCCCGCTACGAGGGCAATATCATCCGGCTACTGACGGAGGTCGAGCAGCTCAAGGTCGAGCCGGACAATGTCGCCCGCATCGTCATCGACGAGCGCTCCGGCATCATCGTCATGGGCCGCGAGGTGCGCGTCTCGACGGTCGCGGTGGCGCAGGGCAACCTCACCGTCACCATCGCCGAACAGCCGCAGGTAAGCCAGCCCGGCCCGCTTTCGCAGGGCCAGACGGCGGTCGTGCCGCGCACGGGGGTCCGGGTCGATACGGGCGACGGCAACAAGCTCGCCATCGTCCGCGAGGGCGTGACCCTGCAGGAACTCGTCAACGGACTGAACGCGCTCGGCATCGGCCCGCGCGACCTGATCTCCATCCTCCAGGCCATCAAGTCGGCAGGCGCCCTGCAAGCCGACATCGAAGTGATGTAGGGAGCGCCACAAATGACCCTTCCGCTCGCAGCCGCCACCATCGGCCTCGGCCTTGCCGGAAAGCTGGTCGACCAGCTCTCCGGCGATGCAAAGAAGATCGGATCGCACGGCCCCGCACAGGGGCTTGCCTCCCGCGCGGCGACGGCGAACGGCCTGCCGCCCGACATTGCGGCAAAACTCGCGAAACTCGACCCTGAGCAGCGCCGGAAGATCGAGGCCAATGCCCGCGACTTCGAGGCGGTCTTTCTTGAGACCATGCTCGACCGCCTGACCTCGGGCGGCGGCGAGGAAGGCCCGCTGGGCAGTAACGGCACCGGTGGCGAGGTCTGGCGAGGGATGCTCTCCAATCAATATGCCCGCTCGCTTGCGGCTAATGGCGGGGTGGGCATCGCCCCCTCCGTCATGCGCTCCCTCATCGACCTCCAGGCTGCGCAGGGAGGCGCATGATGAACCAGAGCGCCCCCTCAAGCCCCCGCATCGGCTCTCGCGGTGACGCGACGGGCCTTGTCGACACCGTCATCGCCACGATGAACGCGCTGGAAAAGGTGCTGGGCGAGGAGACGAACCTGCTCAAGTCCGGCAAGATCCGCTCGGCCCTCGACCATGAGGCGCGCAAGGCGGAACTGTCGGGCGCCTATCTGAAGGGTCTGGAAGCGATCAAGGCCAACGCGCTCGCACTCGCCCGCTTCGCTCCCGAAAGCGTCGCGAAACTCAGGCAGGAACATGCCCGATTTTCTCAGGTGGTCGATCTCAACCAGACCGTGCTGATGACGGTGCGCGCGGTCTCCGAGGGGTTGATGCGCGGCCTCGCCAGCGAGACGGCGCCGCGCGCCACGGCCACGGGCTATGGCCCGGCAAGCCTGACCGGCCGCCGCGCACCGCAATCGGCAAATCCGCTCGCCGTTTCGAAGCAAATTTAGCGGAAGCCACGCAATAACATTAATAATCGAACGATAGTTCATGTCATCGTGGCCAGGAACGTAGAATCGATCATATTTTAACGATTTCTCCAAGCTTAAGATTACTCCGTTTCTTGAGCGAGGCTTCATGTTTTGAGAGTTGAATACTCACAACGGTAATACGCCGTTTGAGTGAGGACTCCATCATGGATCTCGGCGCGACAACAAAGCCGGCCGCGGTCCTGGCGCCCCAGGCGCCAGCACGCGGCGAAAACATACTTGCTCCAGGCTCCGTCCGGACGGAACTGCCGGCGCGATCGGTCGTGACTGCACCAAAAGCAGCGGAAAAGGTGCGCTATGAGCCGACGGACTCAGCCCGCGACAGCGTGAGCCGCGACCTTGCACTGCGCGCCGGCACACGCCGCCAGATGGATATCGACGAGGCGACTTCGGCCATCGTGACCCAGGTGATCGACGAACAGAGCGGGAAAGTCGTCCGACAGGTTCCCGAAGAGGCTCTGCTGCGCCTGCGCGCCTATAATCGCGAAAGCATCGAGCGCAGTACCGATCTGACCTCCGCGAACAGCGCCGAGCCCGAGTCGTCGCGCATCGAACGCGTCGCCTGACGCAATCCGACATCTTCCGGAAGGCCCGAGAGGACGGCACACGCCGTCCTTTCCGCGTTTCGGTTCTATATGAGCGGGCATGCCCCTGCTCGAAAGCACAACCAGAGAGAGAACTAAATGATCTAATGCACGTATAGATTTCACAACTCAAAGTATTACAACCTG
>JBIPLL010000649.1:0-7653 GCA_044368425.1 Beijerinckiaceae bacterium | reverse complement strand
TGGCGAGTTTGAGCTTGCCATGGCTCGTCCCCAATGCCCTGACACGCTAAAGCGCGCACAACGTACCTCCTGTCGGAGTGCCGAAGGTGGAGAGGTGGAGAGGTGGAGAGGTGGAGAGGTGGAGAGGTGGAGAGGTGGAGAGGTGGAGAGGTGGAGAGGTGGAGAGGTGGAGAGGTGGAGAGGTGGAGGGGTGGAGGGTGAACTGTAGCCGGGAGCGGTGATCCCGGTGCGGTGGGTTGGCGAGCGAGAGAAGCTGAGGGAATCGCCGTCAAGGGACTGCGGGGCCTAGTGTGGCTTGGAACTTGGTGTGCAGTGGATGGGGGAGTGCGAGCAAGATGCTGGCACGACCTGGGATGGGTGAGGGAAGGAGTTGAAGAGGCGGGCGTTCACAGGCAGTGTGTTAAAATGCCCAGCCACGCCCCTTCTTCAACGCGCCCCTTGCGGATTTCCCACGTGGTTTTCTCCCTAGAACCGGGCGGAATGGAAAATGGAGTGGTGAATGTGGCCAACCATTTACCTGACGATTTTCAGACCCGCATCGTCTGTCTGGAAAAGGAAGGGGCGTTTGCCGCAAGGCTGCGGGAAGGGGTGCAAGTGACCGCCCTGGGACGCAAGGCGGGCTGGGACTGGGGCGCGTGTCGGCGGCTGGGGGCCGACCTGCGCCAGGAACGCCCGGATGTCATTCACACCCACAACCTGGGACCGCTCATTTATGCGGTGATGGCTCGGGCCTTGTCTCCCACCCTGTGGCGGGTGCCGATTCTACACGGGGAGCATGGCGCTCTTCAAGGGGACAGCTTGACGCCGCGACGGATGCGGCAACGCCGCTGGCTGTATCGACTCTGTCGGAAAATTCACACGGTCTCCGCAGGGCTGCGCAGCGAACTGATCGAGCGCGGGATGCCGGCTGAGCATCTCGTCAGCCTGATCAATGGGGTGGACTGTCGCCGATTCGCCCCTGCGGCAGACAAAAAAAAGGCCCGCCGATTGGCGGGCCTACCCGAGGATGCCTGGGTGCTTGGCACCGTGGGTCGATTCATTGCGACCAAACGTTACCCTCTCCTGATTGAAGCCTTCGAAATCTTGGCGAAACGGTTCCCTCAGGCGCATCTGCTGATCCTCGGCGATGGCGGCCCAGAGAAAGCGGCGGTTGCCGATTTGATCGAATGCAGTCCGGTGCGGTCACGCCTGCACCCCCTTGGTCATCAATCTGAACCCGCCAGTTTTTATCAGGCCATGGACCTGATGGTCATGCCGTCCTCTCATGAGGGTCTAGCCAATGCGCTGCTGGAAGCGATGGCCTCTGGGGTGCCTGTTTTGGCGCATGCTGCCTGTGGGGCAGGGGAGGTGATCGAGGATGGTGTGAGCGGCCTCCTACGGCAAATTCAAACGGCAGCGGATTTGGCTGATGAAATGGATCACTGGATGAGGCAGCCGGAAGAGCTTGCTGCTATCGGCCGAAATGCCCGCAGCGCTGCCGCCGCCAATTTCTCGCTTGAGTCCATGCTGGAGAATTACTTGAAGGTTTACCGAGCCTCTGTGAAGCCCGGCTGAAGCATCCGCCCAGGAAAACTCACGTTTTCTGCTACACGCCACGCCAACCTTGCCCGCTGAGGAAGAGGTGAGTAAAAGAAGGCCTTTGGGCTGTGGAACATGGCGTAAAGGTTGGTTCGCTACTGCCGCGTTCGTTGTGCGCGCTTTAGCGTGTCAGGGTGATAGGGACGTGCGATGACAAGCTCAAGCTTGCACAACGTACCTTCACGCAACGGGGCGTCAAGTGAGTCAGGAGTCTTCGTCGCATAGTGAGTGAGTCCTTGAAAAGCAAAAGGCCCGATCCCAGAAAACTCACGTTTTGTGCTACAGGTTCTTCAGAATGTACTGCCAAATTTCGATGACCAGCCAAGCCATCGCGGCCCCCATGGTGAGATCGAACCAAGTCAGTCGATTCCACATTTTTTTCTGGGGCGGCGCCACCGGCAGCTCCCCTTGGGGCGTTAACGGCTTCGCCAACCAAGCGTCCGCAGGTTCCACCACCCGTTCCTCCATTTCATCCTCGCTCGTGGCTTTCGCATCCCCTGGCAGCGCAAGGGATCGCGCCGCGATCAAACGTTGAATCGCTGCCGCCACTCCGATGATCAGAAAGTACTCGGTATGGTATTGGCGGTTGATCATCCACCCAGATGCCAGGTAAGCCACTACCAAGAGCAAGGCCGCCCGACGGCAGCGTTCCTCCTCATCAGATTGTCCCTTGAACGAAAGCGTCGCACGAATTGCCGACCACAACGGCAGCAGCCACAGAAACATCCCATATTTGCCGAGATCTGCGCCCACCTGAACGTAGCTGGAGTGGGTGGCTTTGGGAATGTCATAGAACATTTTATTGCCTTCTCTCCAATCGATGCGTGCAATGAACTGTTTCCAGCCAACACCGGTGGGGTTCGATTCCATGGCTGTCTTCGCCATTTCCCAAGCCATCAACCGACCCAGTACCCCATCGTCCGCCCTCAGATTGCCCATCTGTTCCATCCTCGGCATGAACTGTAGGCCCCCGACTCCGACCAGGAGGGTGACAGCCAGCACTAACATTTGAATCCATTTGGGACGACCAACGACAAACAATAGCGCGGTCAAACCTGCGGCGACCAAAAAACTGCCTTTGGATTGGGTCTCCCAAGCGCACCAGGCTATCAAGGAAAAACAAGCAGGAAACAAAAAGAGCCTACCGACAGCACTACCCCGCCAAAAGAAAAGGAGGTAGCTGAGCGGTATTGCAGGGGCAATGGTGTGCCCCAGTGCGTTTGGATTGTTCGCCAGCCACGTTCCCAAACTCAAACGCCCTGAAAATGCCAAGGTCTTGTCCGTCCCGCCTGTGATGTCCATACCCATGACTTGCAGCACGCCGAATCCGGCAATGATCAACAAGAACAGATTCCAGGCTTTGAGGTAACGAAAGACTGCGCTCCATGAGGTGAGCGACTGCGCGGTCAGAAAATAAAAAACCAGCAAATTGAAGACCTCACTGCCCACCCCCATACCCGCGGGCGCATTCCATACCACGTAGCCGCCATAGACCACCACGGCCCAGTCCTGCGGCGTGCGCATCAGCCCCGCCAAGGGCGACCGCAACCTAGTGGAAATCAAATAACCAATCCAGATCACCATCAAGGGTCGGATCACGTTCACACCCGCCATGCCCGGAATCCAGTCCTGCGGCCTCACGCAATAGAGAAATAAAAACACCACCGCCAAACTCACGGCAAAGCCCCCGTGGCCCGCCGTGCGCGCAGAGGCCATCTGCCATTCCGGCGTCTCCTCAACGGACGAGACTGAGGCAGGGGATGTCAATGATGCGCTAACAGCCATTCAAGAGGGTTTCAAGATGCGTTGGCATTGAACCGCAGTTTGTCGCAGGCGCAAGTCCCGCTTCCAGAACTTTGATCCGATTCAGAGTTTCAAGTTTCAAGCCTCAGCCCTCCAAACTCTCCCTCGGCATTCTCCGTGCCTCCGTGAGGGACTCTCTCATTTTGACGCTAGGCCTCCTTCATCCGCTGCTCCGGACGCTGTGCATGCTTTAACATGAAAGTGGGCAGGGACCATGCGATAACAAGCTGAAGCTTGAACAACGAACGGCTGTGGCTTCTCCGTCGCCTATCATGGACTCCTTGTTTTGAGCAAACGAGCCCACACACCCTGACTTGGAGCAAAGACTCAAGAACCAAGAACCAAGAACTCCATCTAAAATCCCACCTCTCCATTTGTTTTCAATCCTATCCACGCTATGAACACCGCGGTTTCCTGTCGCCATGTGGTTCAATAGTTACACTTTCCTTGCTTTTTTTGCTGTCGTGGTCCTTGTCCACGCAGGTTTGGGGCATCGGTTACGCAATCATTGGTTGCTGATCTGCAGCTACTTTTTTTATGGCTGCTGGGACTGGCGTTTTCTCGGGCTCATTCTATTCACCACCGCCTTTGAGTTTGTCTCGGCCAAAGCCATCTCTCAAAGTGCCTGTGCCACCACGCGCAAGGCCTGGGTCACGGCCTCACTGGTCGTGGAACTCAGCATCCTTGGAACTTTCAAGTATCTGGGTTTCTTTGTCGCGGAATTGGGCCATCTACTTGCAACGCTGGGCTTGCCGGGTGCAGAGAGTTGGACCCTTCACATCCTACTACCCGCTGGCATCTCCTTTTTTACTTTCCAAGCACTCAGCTACACCTTGGATGTTTATCGGAGAGAAACCAAAGCCACGCATGACTTCCTCGACTTCGCGTTGTTCATCTCGTTTTTTCCGCAATTGGTCGCCGGGCCGATTGAGCGCTCCTCCCATCTCCTACCCCAGGTCCAGCAGCCTCGGCCTCGCCTCGATGAGTCGCGCTTCCGCATCGGCCTTTATCATGTGATCACCGGCTTTTTCAAAAAAGTCGTCATTGCTGACAACATGGCCTGGCTCAGCAGTCACGTCTTTGCGAGTGGCCTCAGCGGAGACGGAAACGGCGCACTGCCTCTCAATGGATTGGAAGTGTTGCTCGGCGTTTACGCCTTCGCCTTCCAGATCTATGGGGACTTCTCTGGCTACAGCTCCATCGCCATCGGCATCGCTACCTGGCTGGGCTTTGATCTGATGGAGAATTTTCGGCGGCCCTATTTTGCGACCTCGCCGACGGTGTTTTGGAGTCGCTGGCACATCAGCCTGTCCACCTGGCTGAGGGATGACCTTTACATTCCGTTGGGGGGCAATCGCCATGGGCGATTGCAGACAGCTAGGAACCTCATGCTCACGATGCTGCTGGGCGGTTTGTGGCATGGGGCCAACTGGACCTTCATCGCCTGGGGTGCGTTGCATGGCGGTTGGTTGGTGATTCATCGTTTCATCAGCGCGAGCAAGACTCAACTCGCGCCCGCGCCTTGGTGGAGCCTTGGTTTCAGGATGCTCGTCACCTTCCATCTGGTCGCACTGGGTTGGTTGCTTTTCCGTGCCGAAGATTTCCCGCAGGCCTGGCACCTGCTCAGCACGCTGATCAACAGTTCATGGCAGCTCACCCCTTATGTTGCCACCGCCCTCAGCCTGCTGGGCTTTTATTTGCTGCCTTGGCTGGTGGTCGAAGGCTGGATCGAGCGCTCCGGCGATGACTTGGTGGTGCTGCGTCTGCATTGGTTGCTCAGGGCCATGCTTTATGCTTGGCTGCTCGCCATGATCGTTTTCTTCCCGCCACCCGTGCCCGCCGAATTCATCTACTTCCAGTTTTGAACACCTAATGAAAACCGAAACCAAAGTGCTGCTCACCCTTGGCCTGCTTGCTCTCGTCGCTGAGCTAGGGGCACGCAGCTTGGGTGATCGCTTATCAAAAGACGTCGCCCACCTCAACCACCTCTCTGAGCTGTCCACCCAGCTCCGCCCGATTGGCCCCGCTCAGGTGTTGATTCTTGGCAATTCCCTCAGCCGACAGGCCTTTGATCGGCAGGTGCTGGAGCGCGGTTGGCAACTGCCCGATGGCACACCCGCCAAAACCGCAGCCCTCCATCCTGACGCTAGTAGCATCGTTGAGTGGTCGCAGGCCTTTCGCCGTTACGTGCAACTGCCTCGCTGCCGTCCACAAGTCGTTTTGATTGGCACTGGCCGCACCCATTTGCTGGATCCAAGCCCAGGCGATTTGGAAATTGACCGCCTCGGTGCCTGGCTCGTGTCGCCGAGTGAGCGCTGGAGCTTTACGCAGAATGAAGACCTCATCTTGGAACAGCGACTACCCTTCTTGCTGGCCAGCCAGTCCCAGCTGTTCGCCAATCGAGGTCGGATCCAGCCGCTCACCTTTTACAATGGGGTGCCCGGCTACGAGGCAACCGTGCGCGCCATCAGCGAGCGACGCAGCTCCACCCTTGGTGCTGAGGGCCTTACGCCCGCAGCAGGACCCCACTCCGCCCAACCACCCCTCCGCCACCTCCAGCGCCTGCTGGACGATGTCCGCGCCAGCGGAGCCACCCCGGTGATCGTGGCCCTTCCCGTGCCCGAGCCCTACACCCTACCCCCAGCCGTCACCCGGCTTTTAGCCCAACAAAAGGTCCGGCTCATCGACTTCGGCAGCGCCCACACACTACCCGCGGGTCTCTGCCCGGACGGCTACCACCTCAACGCAGAGGGTGGCCGCGCCTTCACCGAACAGCTCCTGCCTCACCTCTGACGGGGACACTGAGGCATATGGATTCTTCAATACTTCCTTTCCCCTCCGTGCCTCCATGAAAGCGCCCTTCCCTACCTCCAACTCTCCCGCCAAAGATCTGCTGGGAACACTTCAGAAAAGCGTTGGTGAAGCTCTTCGTAGGCGGGACGCATTTGTTCTTGTTCGGCAGGATGGGCAAAAGTGGGATGAGGACGCCAATTAGCGAGGACTAAGTCGTGGGTCCAGGGTCGCGCCTCTGCCTCTGCTTGGGCTTTTAGAGCCGCATTGAGCTTCGCCGTCGTTTGCTGGCAAGAGATGTTTTCGATGGCCCATTCCCTTGGCCGTAAATCACCAGCGCGTTGCAGCAGTGCCATCAAATCTTCCGCCATCTTGCCGGGCCGTAATAGGGCGCCGGTCTGCGGGTTGATGTGGGCGCGTGAACCGACATGTGCATCCGCTCGCATCGCCAAGGCGCAACCCGCAAACAGTGACTCTACCGCCGCCACGCAGCCACCCTCACGGCGACTCGTCAGCCCCGAAACCTTGGCGGCGCTCTGCATGGCGGTGACCTGTTCAATCGTTAACGATTCATGCATCTCGAGGTGCTGCGGCACGCCAATGCGCTTCGCTTCCTGTTGAATGGATGCCGTTGTCCGCCCGCCCTCTTTTTGACCGATCAACACCACCCGCAGGTCCTTGGGTAACTGGGTTAAAGCTGCAAAAAAGTCCCAGTGCCGTTTAAACTTACCCCAGTTGGCAATCATGAGCAGATCAATGCTCCGCTCAGCAAAGGGTTTCGGCTGATAAAAGTCCGGGTTCACCCAATCGCAGGCCAAGGAATCCAGCAGTCTCAGATTGGGATGAAACGCCGTCAGTTTAGCGACCTCGGCACGATTGGCAGGTTGCAACCAAGCACCGTCAGGTAAGGTGGCTACAGCAAGCGCCAGTGCGGCGTAATCGGTGGGCGACCAACTAGCAGCAAGAATCAAATCATAGCGTTGCCCCAGCCATTTGAGTTCGGCATCGCTAAGTCCCAGCAGTAGCCGCACCCAATTGTACTCGAAGTACAGCAGCAGCACCCCTTTCTCGCCTCCCTCAGTTGGAGCCTTGAGCAACAGGCTGCGGGTCAAACCCGGTTGGGTCGGCAACGACTCACGATACCTTGGCAGCCCCGCCACCAGCTTACGCAACAGCGGCACGTCCGCCAACTGAGGCATTATACGAGCTCGCGCCACCACCTCCAACAGCTTCGACTCCGCAAGATCCAAAGCCCGGCAATCATGCGCCAAAGCAGAAACGCGTGACCGCTGCGCCCGCGCCCGCAACCCGTTCCACCAACCCGCCCCCTCGCGCACCCAAAGCGAGTGCCGAAGCCGGTCCTGCCATCGAACCCAATCAAAGGAACTCATTTAAAAAGATCAGCGGCTAGCTGCTCTCGAAGCGTCATTAGAGGAACTATAAACACCAAATCAGCTTTGTTGGGTCAACCCGACCATCTTG
>JBIPLL010000581.1:0-4440 GCA_044368425.1 Beijerinckiaceae bacterium | reverse complement strand
GAAACCTATGAGTTTGATTCCATGTTCCGCGAGGAGCCCATCGAATCGCACCCCAACATCGACAAGATCAAGAGCACGTATGGCGGTTACGAGCGCGACGGCCGCATCCTCTTTCCCGAGAGGCTCACCTCATCCAAATCGAGCGGCAGCGGGTTGAGCGGAAGCAAGAGCACATCGGGCGACAAGAACCCGCTCTTTGGCATGACCACGTATCTCGTGCTCAATGCCGTGTTTCGTCACACCTACCTGCGGCGCACGATCCCTGGCGATCTGCTCGATCGCGTGGGCACCACGGTGGATCGCCTGCCAGAGAGCTTTCCCACACCGGCGGGGCGCAACTGGCTCGTCATGCCGCCCAGAGCCGGGAAGCGGGGCAACGTCTTTGAAATCTCCGAGGAATGGACGCTGAGCAAGCCCGGTGAAAAATGGCCGGATGCGATCTACGGCCTCATCCAGCGCTGAAGACCATGAACGTGCGCGATCTCTACGTGAAGAAGGGCGAGCCGGTTCTGCCGGCCTGGAACCGGCTGCTGGAGTGGACGAAGCAGTTCCGACTGTTCGCCGGTAGAGGCATCAGGTTCACGCGCACGCCGAACGGCACCTTCGTTATCGCTGACCAGAACACGCTCTCATGGGATCATCCGTTTCGCGCTCAGGTGAGAGACAAGGAGGCGGCGATCACGCTGGGCACGATCAACAAGCTTGCGCCCACCCTCAACGGCGTGGCTCTCGATGCCAGCACCACACCCAAGCTCAAGATCACGGGCGGACCCAACACCGATCTGCGCTCGTGGATTTGCGTGGATGTGCGAGTCGATTTGGCGAGCGGCCAGATCAACACCGAGGACAAAGACTCCGTCACCATCACTCACGTTCGGGGACTTGATCCACGCACCAGCGAGGGCGGGAGTCCCGATAACGGTCGCGGCACCGGACGTCATCCACTCGCTATGCTGATCTGGAACACGGACAAGTCGAGCATCCGCCGCACGCACCAGATCACGCACTTCAACCAGCAGCACCGGTTCATCGTTGCGACTGACAGCCAGCCCTCTCGTCACCTGTTCTGGCCGGAATGAACACGATCAACGCCAGCGAATGGAACCGGCTCATCGATGAGTTGCGCCGCAACCAGGTGATGGGCAGCACGATGCTCCAATCGGGCGTATGGCGGCACCCGTGGCAGATCACGCCATCCTGGGATGCGGAACACCAGCGCTGGGCGGCCACCATCGAGCCGGGGTTCGTTAACGGACTGGACGCAACGGTGAGCATCGCACTCAGCGAATCACCCGAGGCCACCCGTTTGCGTCACGCTGAACTCGGCATGGAGGAAGCGGATCGCGTTGATGCCTGGCTCACGGACGTTCCGCCGCTCCCTCTCACCGCATGGCGTGCCATCGGGGCGGACGCCGATCCACAGAGCGCATCAGTCACGCCGCAGCTCACGCTCACCGTGAGCTTTGAACCCGTGCCCGAGTTCTTCACCGCTCTCGGCGTGGGTGAACCGCTCAACATCGGCTCGCAGATTGACGACCTCGGCATTGTGACGCGAGTGTCGGGTGAAGTGGATGCGGTAGCGGAGAAGCGGCTCCTGCGGTCCTGCGATCTCGTGCTCTATCAGGATCGCTTCGCCACTTCCACGCAATGGACGCAGGGCGTGGGCATCGACGGCACGTTCATGCAGTTCAACGTCATCTACCAGATCCCGCCCAACATGCGCGAGCGTGCCTACCTCCGCGTGACCCGAAAATATGAGCCGTCCTCCTCCGCCGAGATGCAGGACCGATTGAAGGGTGATTGGACCGACCAAACGTTCGACGCACTTCACCTGGCCACCATCTATATGGTGTCGCCGGAGGGCGCGGCTTATGGCAGTGCGCCCGACGACAAGTGGACGCCGTATGTGAAGCATCGCGTGTTCTGGAACTTGAACCACGCGAGCAACGTGCTCGAGCCAGCCCTCAAGCGTGAGAACATCGTGTTCAACACCGGGCTTGCGATGGGATTGCTCGACAGCATCGCCAACCAGATCCTCGCCACCATCAACGATCAGAATGCCGCCATCGCCGAGTTCCTCGGGCGCAACACACTGGAAGGGAGGTTCTGGAGCACATGAGCAGCGACGGCTATGGAATGGACAAGGCCGCGCGAGTGGAGGCGCAGCAACAGGAAGAGCAGGTGGCTGTGCCGGTGCTGGAACCGGAGTTCCCGTTTGTGGTGGTGGTATTTGATCCGGCGTTTTTTGGAGTGGAGGCGAATCTCGGATGAAATGATGGAGGATTCAGTGCGTCACTTTGGGTTATTGTACCCGAACCGCCACATCATCAATAGAGGACCGCAAAGTGCCGGGGCACCCCTCAGTGACAAAGATTACGTTGCCTCCGGCGGCGCCGACCAACCTTGGGGCAAACATGTGGCTGAAGGTCGTCCCTGGCGAGTCCGGATCGGAAACCGAGACGGAAACAGCGCCATCAGAGTTGAAATCAGCCACGGCTCTGATCCGCGTTCCAAATTGGAAGCTTACAGGTGTATCGGAAACTATGGTGGTCCCATCGTAAAGATAGATACGGGAGTTGTTGGTGCTTTGATCTGATCGCGCAAAGAACAGCGCAAATCCGTTACCGATGCGACCATCGCTTTTGATCCCCATGCAGTGCATGTGGCGTTTGGTAAGGCTGCCGAAGCCGTTCTTTTGGGTGAAAGTCGTTTCAAGATGTATGCCTGAGTTTGAGGCGAAGGGCCGATATATTGCTGCCACTCCGCTGGTGTTGGAATTCTCCGCCTTGCCGTTTGTCAGGCTTAAAGTGCCGACAAGGGTATTGGTATCGGTCCAGCCATTGCCTACTACTGAAGCGCTATCGATCCATCCATTCCCTACGGCCGCAGAGTCAGCACGCTGGAAATCGTCCTGGAAATCTTGCGGAGTTTCAGTGTTCAGATCGACGATCCGAAGACGTAAGAACTGATATGGAGGATGGCCGGTAACCCCAATTGGGTACGGGAGGCACCATGCAACGCTTTCGGTAAGCCCGTCAGCAAGGGTTTCCGAATCTTGGGCAGCAATGAGCTCCGTCGTCACGTTGGTCCAAATCTTCAAGTCAGTGGATGCTTCAACCACATAGGCGATATCAGAAGGAGCGAGCAGGCGTTGGAACTGGAAGCCAAGGTAGCTCCCGCCATTGATCGTCACGATTATTGCGTGGGGCAGGACTGCTTCTGCACGTTCGCCGGGTGTGAGGCCGAGAGCAAACTTCAATAGATTGGGAGTGCCATCAGCTAACGGAATTTGAAGGCGGCCGTACCCTGGTGTCGTCGGCGTATACTCGCTGCCCAATCGTTCTTGTAGCCAGGCCGGATACGTAAGGCCGCTCACTTGAATTTTGAACGGATTCGAAACGATACCACCAAAGTTATCACGCACGATGACCTGATATTGGCCCGCGCTGGCAACTGTCGTGTTCGTGCCACTCAAGGTCGGCGACGTTGTCTCCCCCACTTTCTGGCCATTCCGATACCATTCATAGACCGCTCCCTCGTCGACCTCGGCGTCAACTGAGAGGCTCAATGGCTGACCATAAACGAAAGTCGCATCCGTGGGCTGCTGGATGAAGCGTGGTGCCTTGGTGCCATCCAAAACCGCACGCGCACCGTTTAGCCACTCGGCAGCAGTCGCCAAGGTTACTGTGCCACTGGGAAGGAAATGATTGTTGGCGGTATCCGAGACGGTGATGATCTGCCAAACACGGGCGTATTCCATGTTTGCTTTTGCCCGTTCATCGAGCCAGTCATCCGCGAGACCCGGAACAGTTCCTACCGGCGGATACTTACCCGCAATTTGCGTCAGACCATCGATGATCATGCGCAAGAATTCTGAACGGCTAACGGACTCCATCACCGTCAATGGGTCATCGAAAGGGCGTGCCGTGCTGATTTCGTCCAGCTCAGCCTCGGTCAGCGTCCGTCCGAGGTACCATTCGAAGAGACGACGAACCATCAGCCGGGCGTCGGTATGACTGACCACACTGTTAGGATCCCGTGTTCCATCAATCACTTGGTATGGCTCCGCAATCAGCACCTGCATGGCCGGTGTCTGGCCTTCGACGGGGCGGTTGACGAGGCGGCTCATCGCCCGATTAAGCCAATTCGCAAAAGTGCTTTCATGGACGGCCACGTCGGGAGCAAACTGTTGATCCACGAGGTCCAAATCGCCGAGGATGCCCCACGCAAAGCCCCCCATAATAGCATCAACAGCGACGGGATCCGCTGGCATATCAGTAATCGTTGGAACTGCGGAAGAAGGTCTCCGCAATGAGTTCTCGATTTCAAGCCAGTCTATTAGCCGCCTGATGGTGTCTGAACGATTTGATTCCGTATCAGGAGCCAAAGCACCGGCTGTCATCATCTGGGCTTGTGCCGAAACGGCAGCTATACTGGTGG
>JBIPLL010000098.1:0-7665 GCA_044368425.1 Beijerinckiaceae bacterium | reverse complement strand
AGTCCCTGATCGACCGTCTTCTGTCGCGCTGCAGCGACAATCTCAGCCTGCTGGCCGCCCCGGCGATGGTGGACCGCACCTGCGACTACTCGGAAGCGGCCTTCGACCCGATCATCGACCTGCTGCGAACCACGGTCCCCTGCGTGGTGCTCGACGTCCCGCATCTGTGGACGGGCTGGGTCCGCCGCACGCTTGTTGGCGCCGACGAGATCGTGATTGTCGCGGCGCCCGAGCTTGCCTCGTTGCGCAACGCCAAGAACCTCTACGACAATCTGCGCCAGGCCCGGCCCAACGACCGTCAGCCCAAGGTCGCGCTCAACCTCGTGGGGATGCCCAAGCGCCCCGAAATATCGGTCGCGGATTTTGCCAAGGCGATCGGCACCGACATCGCGACGGCCATTCCGTTCGATTCCGCGCTGTTCGGGACTGCTGCGAATAACGGGCAGATGATCGCGGAGGTCCAGGCCGGCAGCAAGCCGAGCGAGATCTTCGCGGAGCTGGCCGCCAACGTCATGAACAGGGCAGAGCCCCGCCGCACCCGGCGCAATCTCTTTGATCCGATCCTCGCACGACTGACGCGCCGCAAGGCGTGATCTGGATCTGCGTGGAAATGAGCAGGAAGGTTTGAGACATGTTCGGCAAACGCTCCACGGCGACACCGGCTCCGGTCAGGACGGTTGTGTCCAGTGGCCCGGCTGCCCCCGAGCCGGCTGCTCCTGCCAATACGCCTCGCCCGCCCGAGACGATTCGTTCGGCAGCCGAGAACCTCAAGTCTGATGAATATTATCAGACCAAGGGCATCGTCTTCGGAGCCCTGGTCGAAGCAATCGACCTGACACAGCTTTCCAAGCTGGATACCGAAAGCGCGCGCGAGGAAATCCGCGACATTGTCAGCGAGATCATCTCGCTGAAGAGCTTCGTCATGTCGATCGCCGAGCAGGAGGAACTGCTCGACGACATCTGCAATGACGTCCTCGGCTATGGGCCTCTTGAGCCATTGCTGGCGCGCGACGACATCGCCGACATCATGGTCAATGGCTGCACCCGGACCTATATCGAGGTCTCGGGCAAGATCCAGATGACGAATGTCCGCTTCCGCGACAACCAGCAGCTGATGAATATCTGCCAGCGCATCGTGAGCCAGGTCGGCCGGCGCGTGGACGAATCCTCTCCCATCTGCGACGCGCGCCTGCCGGACGGTTCCCGCGTCAACGTGATCGCGCCCCCGCTCGCCATCGACGGCGCGGCGCTCACCATTCGTAAGTTCAAGAAGGACAAGCTGACGCTCGACCAGCTCGTCAAGTTCGGCTCGATTTCGCCCGAAGGGGCGAAAATGCTCCAGATCATCGGCAAGGTGCGCTGCAACGTCGTCATTTCCGGCGGCACGGGCTCCGGCAAGACGACGCTGCTCAACTGCCTGACGCGCTATATCGAGGACGACGAGCGCATCATCACATGCGAGGACGCAGCCGAGCTGCAGCTCCAGCAGCCGCATGTCGTGCGCCTCGAGACGCGCCCGCCCAATCTCGAGGGCACGGGCGCCATCACCATGCGCGACCTTGTGCGAAACTGCCTGCGTATGCGTCCCGAACGCATCATCGTGGGCGAGGTCCGCGGACCCGAGGCTTTCGACCTGTTGCAGGCGATGAACACCGGCCATGACGGGTCGATGGGCACGCTGCATGCCAACAACCCGCGCGAATGCCTTGCCCGTATCGAATCCATGATCACGATGGGCGGGTTTTCCCTGCCATCGCGCACCATCCGCGAGATGATGTGCTCGTCGATCGATGTGATCGTTCAGGCAAGCCGCCTCCGGGATGGCTCGCGCCGCATCACGCACATCACGGAAGTGATGGGTATGGAAGGCGACGTCGTCATCACGCAAGACCTGATGGTCTATAACATCCTGGGCGAGGATCCGAATGGGCGCCTGATCGGGCGGCACCAGTCCACGGGTGTCGGACGCCCCCGTTTCTGGGAGCGCGCCCGCTATTATGGCGAGGACAAGAACCTTGCTGCCGCGATCGATGCCATGGAACGCGCTGCCGATGCTGGCGCCGGCTGAGGACTGACCATGGAACTGGACCTGCGAACTCTGTCGCTCGCCTTCCTCGCGATGATCTCGGTGGGAGGCGTCGCCTATGTCTTCCTCTATCCCTATCTGTCTGGCGATATCCGGGCCCAGAAGCGGCAGGAACAGCTGACCGCGACCAACCCCGCTGACCGGGCGCGCGAACGGGTCACCCAGGTCAACCGCCGCGACCAGGTGGCGAGCACGCTGAAGGAACTCGAGGCGCGCGAGAAGGGCCGTCGCAATGTCGACCTGCAGGGGCGCATTGTTCAGGCGGGCCTGACCATGTCGCGCAACGCCTTCCTGCTGATGAGCGGCGGCATCGGTGCCGGCCTCGGCCTGATGACCCTCATCGTCACGGGCAAGCCGCTCCTTGCGGCCGGGATGCTTTTTGCAGGCGCGTTCGGCGTGCCGACGTGGGGGCTGTCGTTCCTGCGCAAGCGTCGCATCGACAAGTTTGTCAACGAGTTCCCGAACGCGATGGACGTCATCGTGCGTGGCATCAAGGCCGGCCTGCCGCTGGGCGATTGCCTGCGCGTCATTGCCAATGAGTCGGCCGAGCCGGTCCGTTCCGAATTCCGTTACATCGTCGAGACGCAGCAGCTTGGCGTCCCGCTCCCCGAGGCTGTCGCCAAGCTCTTCGAGCGCGTGCCTGTCTCGGAGGCAAACTTCTTCGGGATTGTCGTGACCATTCAGCAGAAATCTGGCGGTAACCTGTCGGAAGCACTGAGCAACCTTTCGCGCGTGCTGCGCGAGCGCAAGAAGATGAAGGGCAAGGTCAAGGCCATGTCGATGGAAGCCAAGGCTTCGGCTGCCATCATCGCCTCGCTGCCGGTTGCCGTCTGCTTCATGCTGTCTCTGTCGAGTCCCGACTATATCAAGCTGCTCTACACGACCCAGGCGGGTCAGTTGTGGCTGGCCGGTTCGGCTTTCTGGATGTTCATCGGCGTGATGGTCATGCGCCAGATGATCAATTTCGACCTGTGACGCGGCCTGACCTGAGCGGGAGCGGACCATGCTGGATCTGCTGATTTCCAAGCTGACGAACCAGCAATTCGTCTTTTCGCTGCTCGTCGGCATCTTTGCTGCCGCGACCATTGTCACGATCAGCATGCCGTTCCTGGCCGCTGACAGCCTGAAGCGCCGAATGAAGGCGGTCGGCGACGAG
Organism: Beijerinckiaceae bacterium; assembly: GCA_044368425.1. Lineage (GTDB taxonomy): Bacteria > Pseudomonadota > Alphaproteobacteria > Rhizobiales > Beijerinckiaceae > JBIPLL01. Next base: position 4,423 of record JBIPLL010000098.1, on the reverse strand, counting down.
CGCGAGAAGATCCGTGCCCGCGAGCGCGAGCGCCTGTCCAAGGGCAACCAGCGGGTGACGCTGCGCCAGGAGAGCAAGACGCTCGCACGCAATTTCGTCGAGCAATTCAACCTGTCCCACTGGCTGGGAACCGACACGGCGAAGGCTCGCCTCGCAATGGCGGGCTATCGCGGCCAGAATGCCGAGATCATGTTCCTGATCTTCAGGCTCGTGACGCCCATCGTCAGCCTCCTGGGTGCGCTCGCCTATCTGTTCATGGTCAACGACCACGGCCATACGCCCATCGCACGCGTGGGCTTCGCGATCGGGGCGGCCTATGCGGGCCTGAAGCTGCCCGAACTCGCCATCCAGAACATGGTCCAGAAGCGGCAGGTTTCGATCCGCCGGGCATGGCCCGATGCGCTGGATCTGATGCTGATCTGCGTCGAGTCGGGCATGTCGATCGAGCAGTCCTTCCGCAAGGTCGCGCAGGAGATCGGCGGTCAGTCGGTGCCGCTTGCCGAGGAATTGACGCTGACCACCGCCGAATTGTCGTATCTGCAGGACCGGCGCCAGGGCTACGAGAACCTGGGTCAGCGCACGGGCCTCGAGATGGTGCGGGCGGTCTGTACCGCGCTCATCCAGGCCGAACGCTACGGCACGCCCGTGGGCCAGGCTCTGCGTGTCCTCTCGCAGGAGAGCCGCGACACCCGCATGAACGAGGCCGAGAAGAAGGCGGCAGCCCTGCCGCCGAAGCTGACCGTCCCGATGATCCTGTTCTTCCTGCCGGTCCTCTTCGTCGTCATCATGATGCCGGCCGTCATCGAGGTCTATGGCTGGAAATGAACGAGAGCCGCTTCCCGGCTGGCACGAACGGAAAAGGCCGCCCTCGGGGCGGCCTTTTCGTTTGAGATCAGGGACTGTCCTTCTGGGACTGTCCTGCGGAACTCAGTTCGTCGCGGGCGCGGCCGATGCGGCGCGCGTGCCGGGCTTCGCCTTGCGGTCGAGCGCCCGCATCTGGTCCCAGCTGTTGCTCTGGGACACGGTCTTGCGCAGGAACGTGACGTTGCTCTGCGCCTCCTGCACGGGCAGGTCGCGCTTCATCAGGCTCTCGGCCTCCTGCAGCTTGCCCTGAAGGCCGAGAACGAGGGCCAGGTTCTGGCGCACACGCTCATCGGCGCTCGGCAGCTGTGCCGCCTGCCGCAGGACCTTCTCTGCCTCCGGCAGACGCTTGGACAGGGCCAGCGACAGGCCCAGATTGGACATGACGCCAGCCTCGCCGGGCGCGATCTTCAGCGCGGCATCGTAGAATTGCTGGGCGCGGGCATGCTCGCCGATCTGGTCGGCGGCGCTTCCCTGCGCCGACAGGATGCGCCAGTCCGGTCGCTCGGGCGTGTGGGCGCGGGCAAGCACCTCCTGCGCCTGCTTGAAGCGACCGACATCGATCAGCGCCTTGCCAAAGGCTGCCAGCACTTCGGTGTCTTTCGGATTGCGCATGGCCGCTGATTCCAGCACCGCGACGGCCTGTGCATGCTGGTTGCGCGACCGCAGCGCCCTGCCATAGGCAACGGCCACGACCGGGTTGCCGGGATTGGCGTCGTAGCGCTTGCCCAGTGCCTCGAGATCGGCGGACTGTCCTGCCCCGATCGAGCCCGTGACGTCGGCAGCGTCGCGCTTGAGGCAGCCACCCAGCGTGAGCGCCACCACCCCGATGCAGGCAAGGCGAAGCACATTCTCGTAGGCCGGCCGCCGCAGGGCCGCTCTCAGGCGCAAGGAGGCAGGCGTGGATGTGGCAATCGAGGCCATGACAGGCTCCATCAGATCGGCTTGAACCGTGAGGTTCGCCCCCGATTGATGGTTTATTAACCCTAACATCCCGTTAACTGCCGCGTCGGCACGAATTCCGCCGCTTCTTCGTGGTTATGGATGTATGCTAACGCAACATTGATCATGTTCGACATCCGCGGAACATTGATTTTGACGGATGCGCACGGCAAAGGCACGGGGAGGCCAAGGCAGTTCCGTCCCGGCTCCTGCGGCGGTCTGCGCGTCCTCGTAACTCGTTTCCGTCGCGTGGCGAACCCGTGCGGCAGGCGTGTTTTGCAGACCAGGCCATTGTCCTTCCGGTCCGGGGGCGGGGTCGAGCAGTTTCGGAAAGACTCATGTCCGTCCAGTTAGTCCAGGCAGCCGATATCCCCCCGACGCGGCCAGCCACGCCGATCTGGCTGACTCGCGAAAGCGAGTGGCAGATCCTTGCGCCGACCCTGCCGCAGGTGGCGCGCACCTTCGCCCAGGCGCAGGGCTTCACCGCGGCGCCTGGCACCCATGTGATCCTGCCTGCAGCCGACGGCACGATCGCCGGCATCGTCGTTGGGCTCGACGCTCCCGCGATCCCGCGAGCCGATCCGCTGACGCTGGGGCGGCTGCCCGGCCTGCTCCCGCCAGGCGTCTATTCCTTCGTCATTCCGCTCGTCTTTCCCGAGCGCGACATGCTGGCGATGCTGCTCGGCGCCTACCGTTTCGACCGCTATCGCAGCCCCAAGCCGTCGCAGGTCAGCTTCGTTGTACCAGACGGCGTCGATGCCGACGAGATCCGGCGCATTGCCGATGCCGTCGCGATGGGCCGCGACATGATCAACACGCCAGCCGGTGATCTGGGCCCTGCCGAGATCGAGGCGGCGATGCGCGATCTCGGTGCCCGCTACAATGCCCGGGTGACCAGTGTCGTCGGCGAGGATCTCCTCGCGCAGGGCTATCCGATGATCCATGCGGTCGGTCGCGCCTCGACGCGTGCGCCCCGCCTTGTCGATCTCGTCTGGGGGGCGGAGGATGCGCCCAAGGTCACGCTGGTCGGCAAGGGCGTCTGCTTCGATACCGGTGGCCTCAACATCAAGCCCGACAACGCCATGCTCCTGATGAAGAAGGACATGGGCGGCGCGGCGACGGCGCTTGCGGCCGCGCGCATGATCATGGATGCGAACCTGCCGGTACGCCTGCGCGTCCTCGTCCCCGCCGTCGAGAACATGATCGCCGGCAATGCGTTCCGGCCCGGCGACGTGCTGGCCAGCCGCAAGGGACTGACGGTCGAGATCGGCAACACCGATGCGGAGGGGCGGCTGATCCTCGCCGATGCTCTCGTCCGGGCCGACGAGGAGGAGCCCGACCTCCTCATCGATTACGCGACCCTGACCGGTGCCGCGCGCGTGGCGCTAGGCCCCGATCTGCCGCCGCTCTTCACCGATGACGACACGCTGGCCGCCGACATGCAGCGCCTTGGCATGGCGGTCGCAGACCCCGTCTGGCGTATGCCCTTGTGGCCGCCTTACGACGAGATGCTGAAGTCGAAGGTCGCCGACCTGAACCATGTTTCGGGCGGCAGCCATGCCGGCGCCATCACGGCAGCCCTGTTCCTGCGCCGTTTCGTGCAGGATGCCGGCGCCTATGCCCATCTCGACATCTTCGCCTGGACCCCGAGCGCCCGTGCCGGCCGCCCGGAGGGCGGGGAGGTGCAGGGCGCGCGCCTGACCTACGCCCTGGTGCGGGAGCGTTACGGGTCGCGTGAGGCCGTGGCGGCACGAGGCTGAAACGCGCGCCTTGATCGGGTGGGCCGTAACGGAGATAATACGGTTCCGTAACGGTCGAGTGCCAGATGTCCATCGAGTTGCGTCCCCTTCAGGCCCTCAGCCTCTGGCATGATGTCACCTTCGATCTCGTGCGCGGTGAATTCGCCGATCTGTCTGCCCGCCAGATGGCCGTGCTCCTGGCCATCTATCTGGAAGCGCCTCCCCATACCGTGCGCGGTCTGGCCCAGAAGCTGAATGTGACCAAGCCGGTGATCACGCGCGCGCTCGACACGATGGGCAAGCTGAAGCTCGTCACGCGCCGCCGCGACGACAAGGACCGACGCAACGTGATCATCCAGCGCACCGTCGAGGGAGCGCTGGCCGTCGAGAAGCTCGGTGACCTGATCGTGGCGCGCGCGAGAGCCGTGCCGAGATAGGGCCTGCAAGATGAACCAGACACGCGACTCTCGCCTGACCCCCGCCCGCCCCGATGTCGCGGCGGAGCATCTGCGCGGCCTTGTCGAGGCGGCCCGCTTTGCCGCTCCGCAGCCGATGCGCGTTGTTGCCGAGATCGCGCCGCTGACCCGCAGGGCCGACCCGGCCGCCCCGCTCGACAGCCAGCTCGTCCATGGCGAGGCCTTCGACGTCTACGACACAGCCGACGGCTTCGCCTGGGGGCAGATGCCGACGGACGGCTATGTCGGATACGTGCCCGTGTCCGCGCTCGCACCGCAGGCTGCGGCCCCGACCCATCTCGTGTCGCCGCTTGCGTCCTTTGTCTATCCAGGCGCGAGCATCAAGGCGCAGCCGTTGGCCGTCCTGCCCATGGGGGCGCGGGTCGCGGTCGCCGGCCTCGACGGCGATTTCGCGCGGCTGGCGTC
>JBIPLL010000097.1:0-7693 GCA_044368425.1 Beijerinckiaceae bacterium | reverse complement strand
CATTCTGTCCAGGAGCGGGATGATCCTGAAGCCGGTGGGCAGCATCGAGGCCGAAGCCGCGATTGAATCCGGCCATGTCTCGTTGGATTTTCCGACGCAGGTCACGGTCTATGCCCCGCCGGGCGCTGACCAGGCGGCGCTGCAGACATGGGGCTTTGCCTTCTACAAGGATCAGATCCGGCCTCGTGAGAGACAGGTCGCGGCGCTTCGCCAGCACAACATCATGACTGCGCTGGCATGGGGGATTGGCGGGCTCGCCTTCTTCCTGGTTCTCGGCGGACTTGTCGGTCGCCTCTTCTCCGGTTCGCACAAGCTTTCAGCCTGAACGCAGACCTCCAGCGGTTCCGGTCTGCTGCCTGCCGCGCATCGACATCCGCGCCCGTCCCTGCCACATAGCGGCATCGGGAGGGGGGAAGCGCGATGAAGTACGTTGACGCCGCCGCACGCGCGCCGTCCGGCTCGTCATGAGCCGCGGCGCGATCAGCGAGCGCGGCATGGCCGCAACGGACGCCGCCGACGACGGTACGGCGGGCCGCATGGGCCGGCTGGCGCGCGGGCTTGCCATTGTGGGCGGGGTCTTGCTGCTCCTGATCGCCGTGTTCGTGACGGCGAGCGTCGTGATGCGCGCCATGACCGGAAGCGGCATCGACGGCGATTTCGAGCTGGTCCAGATCGCAGCCGCGCTCGCGGCTTTTTGCCTGTTTCCGTTCTGCATCGTCACGCGCGGCAATATCAGGGTGGACACGTTCTCGTCGCGCTGGCCGCAGCCGCTCAACCGTTTTCTCGACGGACTCTGGGACGTGCTGTTCGGCGTCATCACCGCAACATTCGCCGCCCGCATGGTCGTGGGCGCGCTGGACCAGTTCAACTCGAACACGACATCCATCGTGCTCGGGATCCCGACATTCTGGGCGGTTGCGGTCTGCGCCGCGCTCCTGGCCGTGCTTGCCGTCGTGTCGCTCGTGGTTGGCCTGCGCCTGATCGGGAGGCGGCCTTGAGCGGAGGTCTCGCAGCCGCGCTCGGCTTCGCCGCGCTGATCGGGCTCATCGGGCTGCGCATGCCGGTCGGCATGGCCATGCTGGTCGTGGGCATCGGCGGCTATGTGTCGATGTCCAGCGGCATCAATTTCCTGAACTACATCAAGACGACGCCGTATTTTCTGTTCGCCAATTACACGATCACGGTGATCCCGCTCTTCGTCCTGATGGGCGCGCTGGCCGAGCAATCGGGGCTGGCGCGCGATCTCTTCACCGCTGCGCGCTCCTGCCTCGGCCACCGCAAGGGCGGGCTCGCCATGGCGGTGATCGGCGCCTGCACGGGCTTTGGTGCGATCTGCGGCTCCTCGGTCGCGACGACGGCGACCTTCGGGCGCTCCGCCTTGCCGGAACTCGAACGCTACGGCTATGCGGGCGCGCTCTCGACAGGCACGATCGCCGCCGGCGGCACGCTCGGCATCCTCATCCCGCCCTCTGTCGTGCTCGTCGTCTATGCCATCGCAACCGAGCAGAACATCGCGAAGCTCTTCCAGGCGGCACTGGTGCCGGGACTGCTCGCAGCCTTGCTCTATTGCATCGCGGTCGCGGTTGTCGCGCGCCGCAATCCCGGGCTGGCTCCCGTGCTGCCCCGCATGCCCTGGCGCGAGCGGGTTCCGGCGCTGCTGGCCGTCTGGCCGACGCTCATGGTGGCTGTCGTGGTGCTGGGCGGCATCCATGCCGGCCTTTTCACGCCCACCGAGGGCGCGTCGGTCGGCGTCGTTGCCATGCTGCTGACGGGTCTCATCCTGCGCAAGCTCGACCTTGAGCGTATCCTGCGCAGCCTGCGCCTGACCGCCGGGACGACAGCCATGATCTTCCTGATCCTGCTGGGCGGCGAGGTCTTCAACGCCTTTCTGGCGCTGACGCAAATGACGACCGGCCTCGCCGACTGGATGTCCGGCCTCGGGCTTTCGGCCCCGATGGTGCTGGGACTGCTGCTCCTGAGCTACATCCTGCTGGGTGCCGTCATGGACGAACTGGCCATGATCATCCTGACGCTGCCGATCTATTTCCCGCTCGTCCAGGGGCTCGATCTCGGCATGTCGCCCGACGATGCCGCCATCTGGTTCGGCGTCCTCGTGCTGATCGTGGTCGGCATCGGGCTGACCGCCCCGCCCATGGGCCTCAACGTCTTCGTCATCAATTCGATCGCCAGCCACGTCCCGCTCGCGGCGACCTATCGCGGCGTCATGCCCTATGTCGCCGCCGACCTGCTGCGCCTCGCCCTTGTCTTCTTCTTCCCTATGATCGCGCTGGGGCTGGTGCGCTTGACGGGGTAGGGGCTCACATCAGCCATGCATGGTCGGGATCGGCCTTGAAGCGCCATTTGCGCAGCGGGCCGGCCATGACGTTGAGATAATACATCTCGTAGCCATGCGGGGCGCCGACGGGATGGTGTCCGCGCGGCACAAGCACGACATCGTGGTTCTTCACGCTCATGGTCTCGTCGAGGCTGCCATCTTCCGTATAGACGCGCTGCACGCCGAAGCCCTGCGGCGGGTTCAGCCTGTGATAATAGGTCTCCTCGAGATAGGTCATCTCGGGGAAGTTATCCTCGTCATGCCGGTGCGACGGATAGGACGACCAGTGGCCGGCGGGCGTGAACACTTCCGTCACGAGCAGGCTGTCGGCAACCTCGCGGTCTTCCATCGCGATATTGTGGATGTAGCGCGTATTCGAGCCGCGCCCCCGCTCGGTCAGCGCGATGCACTCGGGGCCGAGCCGGCGGGCCGGATGGTTGCCCTTGCCCGGCGCGCGGCACACGGCCAGCGCCAGCGGCGTGGTGGCCGTCGCGCGCCATTCGCTGCCATTGGGGATATAGAGCGCATGGGGCGGCGTGCGCTCGAACACGTCGAGCCGTCCGCCCATCTCGCCCCAGTCCTGGCCCGCGGCCTCGATGCGCGCCTTGCCCTCGACCAGCACGAGAATGGCCTCGTCGCTTCCAACATGGCCCGCCGCGCTCTCGCCCGGCATCAGGCGATGCAGCTCGAAGCCGACATAGGTCCAGCCGGCACTTGCGGGCGTGATGGCGTGGACAAGGCCGGATGTTGCCGAAGGCCGGACAAGAAGGCGGCTCATGCGCGGTCTCCCTTGTCGAGCCCGGCCTCGCGCGCCATGCGCCTGAGCGCCGTCAGGCCCATGCTCTGATACTGGAACGGGTTGCGCACGGCCGGGTCCTGCTCCGCCTCGATGACGAGCCAGCCCTCATAGCCATGGGCCGCCGCCTCGCGCAGGACGGGCGCGAAATCGACACCGCCCTCCGCGTCGCCCGGCACGGTGAACACGCCGCGCCGCACGCCCTCGAGGACGGAGAGGTTTTCGGCGCGCACCTGCCGCATCACATCGGGACGCACGTTCTTGGCGTGGATATGCCGCACGCGGCCCATATGCCTCCTGGCGACCGCCGCCGGATCGCCGCCGCCGAAATAGCAATGGCCGGTATCGAACAGGAGATGCGTGTGCAGCCCCGTATGGGCCATGAAGAGGTCGATCTCGTCGGGCGTCTCGACGATGGTGCCCATGTGATGGTGATAGACGAGGCTGATGCCGCGCTGCGCGGCAAAAGCCGCCAGCGCCTCGACCCCGGCGCCGAAAGCCGCCCAGTCGCCGGCCGCAAGCACCGGCTTGTCATTGAGCCCGACCGCATCGTTGCCGTGGATGGCGTTGGAGGTCTCGCAGGTGATGATGACGCGCGAGCCGACGGCGACCAGCAGGTCGAGGAACGGCGCCATCGCCGCCTTTTCCTCTTCCACGCTGTTCGTCAGCAGGTTGAGCGAATGCCAGCCGGAAATGTAGCGCAGGCCCCGCGTGCCGAGTTCGCGCGCGATGCCGTCGGGCGTCGTCGGCAGCTTGTGGCCCTTTTCGATGCCGTCGAAACCGATCTTCGCCGCCTCGTCGAGGCATTGGGCGAGGCTGATATCGGCCCCGAGGCTCTGGTCGTCGTCGTTCGACCAGGCGATGGGGTTGGTCCCGTAGAGGATCATGAGCGTTCTTTCAGCTTGTCGTCATAGGCGGCGCGGGCCTGTCGCACCTGCGGACGGGGCGAGACTTCCGGCACTGCCACGTCCCACCAGTGCCCGCCATGCGGCGTCGAGGGATAGGGATCGGTGTCGATGACGATGACATAGGGGCCGCTGACATCGGTCCGCCGTGCCAGCGCGGCCTCGAGTTCGGCGATGGACGAGACCTTGACGGAGCTTGCCCCCATCGCGGCCGCGTGGGCAGCGAAATCGATGGCCGGCAGCGTCTCGTGCACGCTATGGGCCAGCAGATTGTTGAACTCCGCCCCGCCTGTCGCCTTTTGCAACCGGTTGATGCAGCCATAGCCCCGGTTGTCGGTAATCACGACCGTGAACGGGATCGCCATCATCGCCGCCGTGACCATCTCGGAATTGGCCATGAGATAGGAGCCGTCTCCGACCATGCAGATCACGTCGCGCGTGGGCTGCGCCATCTTGATGCCCATCGCGCCCGCGATCTCGTAGCCCATGCAGGAATAGCCATATTCCATGTGGTAGGCGCCGGGCCGGGGCGACTTCCACAGCTTGTGCAATTCGCCGGGCATGGTGCCGGCCGCGCACATCACGACGCTGTCGCGATGCGCGGCACGCTGCACGGCGCCGATCACCTGCTGGTCGGTCGGCAGCATGTTGGCATCGCCAGGCAGCTCGGTCAGCGGATCGACGGCGGCGAACCAGTCGCGCTTCAGGGCAAGCGAGGGGGCCTGCGCCCTGTAGTCGGCGACGAGCGCCGACAATTCCGCCAGCGCCACGCGCGCATCGGCCATCAGCGGCAGCGCGCCATGCTTCACCGCGTCATAGGCCGCGACATTGATGCTGACGAGCTTGCGCCCCGGATGGCGGAACAGGGCCCACGACCCGGTCGTGAAGTCCTGGAAGCGCGTGCCCACGCCGATCACGAGATCGGCCTCAGCGCAGACGTCATTGGCGCTCGACGCGCCCGTGACGCCGACCGGCCCCAGATTGAGCGGGTGATCCCATGCGAGCGCCGACTTGCCGGCCTGCGTCTCCACGACCGGGATCGCATGGGCCTCGGCAAAGACCTGCAACGCCTCGCAGGCCAGCGAATAATGCACGCCGCCGCCAGCCACCAGCACCGGTCGCTTTGCCTCGCGGATCGCCTGCGCCACCGCCTCCAGTTCGGCCGTGTCGGGCCGTGGCCGGCGGATGCGCCAGACACGCGGCGCGAAGAAGTCCTCCGGCCAGTCGAAGGCTTCCGCCTGCACGTCCTGGCAGAAGGCGAGCGTCACCGGCCCGCATTGGGCGGGATCGGTCATCACGGCAAAAGCGCGGGGCAGGGCGGTGAGAAGCTGTTCGGGCCGGGTGATCCGGTCGAAATAGCGGCTCACGGGCCGGAAACAATCATTGGCGCTGACCGTGGCGTCCTCGAAATCCTCGATCTGCTGCAGGACGGGATCGGGGCCGCGCCCGGCAAAGACATCGCCCGGCACGAACAGGACCGGTAGGCGATTGACATGCGCCAGCGCCGCCGCCGTCACCATGTTGGTTGCGCCTGGCCCGATGGAGGATGTGACCATCATGGCGCGCCGCCGGCACGACTGCTTGGCATAGGCGATGGCCGCATGCGCCATGGTCTGCTCGTTCTGGCCGCGCCAGGTGGGGAAATGGTCGCGCACGCCATGCAGCGCCTCGCCGAGCCCCGCCACATTGCCATGGCCGAAGATCGCCCAGCAGCCGGCGAGGAACGGCACGCCGTCCTCGTTGAGCTGTGCTGGAAGCCAGCGCGCCATGGCCTGCGCGGCGGTGAGTCTCACGCGATCCCCCGTCATGAGCGTATCTCCTGCCGGGCAGCATTTCGGGAGTGATCCCACGCGTCGCAGAGCCTGCGATAGGCGCCGGTCATGGCCGCAACGGCCCCGTCGTCGTCGATGGTGCCCGCCATCCAGCCGCGGGCGACCTGTCCGAAGATCGTGCGCCCGACCGCGAAGCCCTTGACGACCGGGTGCCGCGCCGCGCGCCGCAATCCGGCGATGACATCGGCTTCCGGCGCATCGAGTCCGAGCACCAGCACGCCCCGGCAATTGCCGTCATGGCGCGCGATCGTGCTGGCAATCCGCTCCCACGCGCCATCGCCGCCCTGCGCCTCGAGCTTCCACCAGTCGGGATAGATGCCGCGCGCATAGAAGCGCTCCATCATCCGCGCATTGGTCGCGTCGTCGACGGGGCCAAGCTTCGACGGCACGAGCTCGAGCAGGAATTCCAGCCGGTTGCGCCGCGCGGACACGAAAAGCCGCTCGACACTCGCCTCCTGCTCGGCCCACATCCCGGCCGGATCGTCGGGATGGGCGAGGCAGAGCACCTTGACGATATGCTCCACCGGCCATTCGGCAAGTCCCCCGGCATCGGGGCCGATCTCGTCCTCATAGGCGAGCGGGCGCGAGCCGGGCTTCTCGACCGGTCGCCCGATCCACAGGCCCTGGCCTGCTGCCCTGTGCAGGGCGGAGCGCCCGAGCCGGTCGTCGCTCAGGAGCCCGTAGCCCGCCTTGCCGCCCGCGACCGCTTCCACGGCCTTCAGGCACAGGAGCTTGAAGGCATTGGCCTTGCGCGGCGTGAAGCCCTCCATCGCCTCGAACTGCGCGCGATGGTCGAAGGCAAAGACACGCAGCGCGGGCCAGTCGCCGCGGCGGTTCGTTGCCCAGTGCATCTGTTCGAGCGCCCGGTCATGACGAAGCGCGGGCACCACGACGCCGCGCTTCAGGAAGAATTGCAGCTCCGCCCAGTCGGGATAGGACGGCGTGCAGCCATGCCGGCTGACCGCCAGCGCCCCGCAGGCATTGGCATAGGTCAGGGTCGTCGGCCATTGCTCGTCGCCAAGCCAGCCCTTGAGCAGGCCCGCCATAAAGCCGTCGCCCGCACCCAGCACATTGAACACCTCGACCGGGAAGCCGGGACCCGACTGGCCCTGATCGAGATCGTCGGGGATTGCGCCGATGAAGGCGGATGCGCCCATCGGTCCGCGCTTGCAGACAAGCGTCGCGGGTGTCAGCGCGCGCACGGCCCGCAAGGCCGCAATCGTGTCCGTCGTGCCACCGGCGATGTGGAATTCCTCTTCCGTGCCGACGATGAGGTCGAAGAGGGGCAAATGCCCCTGTAACCGCGCCGTGACCTGCGCGCTCTCGATGAAGCGGCTTTCGCCCGCATCATGCCCCGCAAGCCCCCAGAGATTGGGCCGGTAATCGATGTCAAGCGCCGTGCGCGCGCCGCTCTCGCGCCCGAGCCGCAGGGCCTTCAGGACGGCGGCCTCCGTGCGCGGATGCGACAGATGCGTGCCGGTCGCAACGACCGCGCGCGCCTCCGCGATGAAGTCCGGGTCGATGTCGCTCTCGTCGAGCGCCATGTCGGCGCAGTTCTCGCGATAGAAGATCAGCGGAAACTGCTTGTCGTCGCGGATGCCGAGCAGCACCAGCGCGGTCAAGCGCTTGGGGTCGGTGCGCACCCCGCGGACATCGACGCCCTCGCGCACGAGCTGCTCGCGGATGAAGCGGCCCATATGCTCGTCGCCCACGCGGGTGATAAGCGCGGCCTTCAGCCCGAGCCGCGCCGCGCCCGCCGCGATATTGGTCGGTGAGCCGCCGATATATTTCTGGAAGGACGCCATGTCCTCCAGCCGGCCGCCGA
>JBIPLL010000218.1:0-5337 GCA_044368425.1 Beijerinckiaceae bacterium | reverse complement strand
GCGACCGCCGCAAGATTGCGATTTTGATTACTGACGGATACACAGCCGTCAACCACTTTGAGGTCGGCGGAATCGCTGGAAATATCTATGGCTCTGGGCTTGGGAGCGAAATGGGGTTCAAGCACCTGGTTAGAATTTGCAACGAAATGAAGAAAAATGACATCGAAATATACTCTATATACCTCACCGGGAATAATTTTTTCAAGAGTTTCGCAAATGAATGCGCAAGCTCTGCCGATCATTATTTCATAAATGCCCCAAGCTTTGATGTATTTGCAAAGGCTCTCGAAAACATTGGAAACGGAGACGGGACCGGGAACGAGCAAGTGAGGCTCATCAGGTAATGTCTGGCGGGCACCGGAGCCCGCCAACCCAAAACGGGATCTTCACTGGCAGCGAGCGCGTCAGGCCCGCACGGATTACAATGGGATATTGTCGTGCTTGCGCCAGGGCCGCTCGGCCTGCTTGTGGCGCAACATGGCAAGGGCGCGCGCGATACGGCGGCGGGTCGAGTGCGGCATGATCACCTCGTCGATATAGCCGCGCTCCGCTGCCACGAAGGGCGACATGAAGCGGTCCTCATATTCCTTGGTGCTGGCCGCGATCTTGTCCGGGTCGCCGATATCGGCGCGGAAGATGATCTCGACAGCCCCCTTGGCTCCCATCACCGCGATCTGGGCGGTGGGCCAAGCATAATTGACGTCGCCGCCGATATGCTTGGACGCCATCACGTCATAGGCACCGCCGAACGCCTTGCGGGTGATCACGGTCACGAGCGGAACCGTCGCCTCGGTGAAGGCATAGAGCAACTTCGCGCCGTGCTTGATGAGCCCGCCATATTCCTGCGCCGTCCCCGGCAGGAAGCCCGGCACATCGACGAGCGTCACGATCGGGATCTCGAACGCGTCGCAGAAGCGCACGAAGCGCGCGGCCTTGCGCGAGGCATCGGCATCGAGCACGCCGGCGAGCACCATCGGCTGGTTGGCGACGAGGCCAACGGTCCGCCCCTCGATCCGCGCGAAGCCGGTAATGATGTTACGGGCAAACGAAGCCTGGATCTCCATGAAGTCGCCCTCGTCGACAATCTTCAGGACGAGTTCCTTCATGTCATAGGGCTTGTTCGGATTGTCGGGGATCAGCGTGTCGAGGCTGGTATCCACCCGCTCCGTCGTGTCATGGCTCGGCCATTCCGGCACGCCATCCAGATTGTTGGCGGGCAGGAAATCGACGAGCCGCCGGATCTGCAAGAGCGTTTCGACATCGTTGTCGAAGGCGCCGTCGGCAACTGACGAACGCGTCGTATGCACCTTCGCGCCGCCCAGCTCCTCCGAGGTGACGGTCTCGTTCGTCACCGTCTTCACGACATCGGGGCCTGTCACGAACATGTAGCTCGTATCGCGCACCATGAAGATGAAATCGGTCATGGCCGGGCAATAGACGTCGCCGCCCGCGCAAGGGCCCATGATGACGGAGATCTGCGGGATCACGCCCGAAGACAGCACATTGCGCTTGAAGACCTCGCCATAGCCCGCGAGCGCAGCAACGCCTTCCTGAATGCGCGCGCCACCTGCATCGAACAGTCCAATGATCGGCGCACGCATCTTCAAGGCCAGGTCCTGGACCTTGATGATCTTCTGGGCATGGGTCTCGGACAGCGAACCGCCGAGCACGGTGAAGTCCTTGGAGAACACGAACACGGTGCGGCCATTGATCGTGCCCCAGCCGGTCACGACGCCGTCGCCGGGGATCTTCTCCTGCTTGTCCATGCCGAAATCCGTGCAGCGGTGCTGCACGAACATGTCGAATTCCTCGAAGGAATTATGGTCGAGGAGCAATTCGATGCGCTCGCGCGCCGTCAGCTTGCCGCGCTTGTGCTGGGCGTCGATGCGGGCCTGTCCACCGCCGAGGCGGGCCTGGGCGCGGCGATCCGCAAGTGTCTCCAGCACATTCTTCATTGCGCGCGTCTCCGGCAGGGCCAATCGGCCAGCGTGCTTAGCACGCCATCCTTGCGGCTGGAATTACGACGGAGGGAGAAGACCGGCAGTCGATCAGCCGGATTGCAGGGCCTGCCACAGCGCGCAAGCGGCAAGAAAGTTGCGCTCGCGCAGGGTCCGCCGCTCGCCGGCTTCCTCGTCCGCGCCCCAGACTTCCTCCTGGTACAATTCGTCGGCATGCGCCGCCGCCCAGCCACCGGCTGCGTCGAACGGCCCGATTGCGACCGCCAGCGCAATGAGCGCCGAACCGGTCAGGGTGGTCATGACATGCAGGGCCGCGAGCGCAACCGGATCGTCGATCCCGGCGATAAGCCGCTCCACCGCCGCCAGCGCGGCCTCAGGCTGCGGCGCGTGCTGGATGCCCTGCACCTGCACGAACAGCGCCCCATGGGCATCGCGCAGCCAGCCGAGCACCGGGTTCCACGCAGCATCCTGCCAGGCAACGAGACGGGCCGGATCAGCCGCGCGATAACAGGTCAGGTCGGTGCCGGCATAGGCCACGATCTCGGCCTGAACGGCATCCATGTTGTCGGCAACACCGTCGATCGCCGAGTTGACGATCCGCGTGGCGGGCATGATCGAGGGATCGATTTGCGCACCTTGCGCGTCCCACTCGGCAGCGATCAGCCGGGCTGCCGCCTCGCTGGCCACCGTCACGGGCTTGCGCCCCGGCGTGCGGACCGAACGCCCGTCGAGCAGCACACGAAAGCCGCCCGTCTCACCCGGCGCAATGCTCGCCGTCTTGTAGAAGCGCGAGGGCCGCGCGGGCTTCATCGCAAGCCGCGCGGCAGCGACCGGGTCGGGCACGACTGTGCCGGGCTCGGGGAACCAGTCCCGCGCGCTGGAGCCGCCCTTGCGATCCTCAGCCATGCACGCGCTCCCCGGTCAGCATGTCGATGACGGCATCCATCGCCTCCATCTGCATGACGATGCGGCTCGCCCCGGCCTCGTTGAGCGCCGTCACGGTATGGTTGCCCCATGGCACGCCGATGGAGGCCATCCCGGCAGCCTTGGCCATCAGGATGTCGAAGGTCGTGTCGCCGATCATCACGCTGCGCCCGATATCGTGGCCCGTCTCCGCCAGCGCCTGTTCGAGCATGGCGGGGTGAGGCTTCGAGGGCGCGTCGTCCGCCGTCTGGATCGTGGCGAACCGGCCGTGCCAGCCATGAAGATCCATGATATGCGCCACGCCCCGGCGTGACTTGCCGGTAGCAATGCCGAGCGTGATGTCGTCGCGTGCCTCGAGCCGGTCGAGGAGGTCCGCCGCGCCAGGGAACAGATCCTCTGCCACAGCCTTGCGCTGCCGCAGGTCCTGGAACGCCGTCTTGTAGGTCGCGGCCATGTCGAGATAAGGCCCGTCGGGAACGAGCGTCCGGAAGGCTTCCGCCAGAGACAGTCCCACGATGGACAAAGCCGTTTCCTCATCCGGCATGGGCAGCCCATGGGCGCGAAACGTCGCTTCCTGTGCCGCGAGGATGATGGCGCGGCTATCGATCAGCGTGCCGTCGAGATCGAATATGACAAGCTTGCTCATTCTTCCGGTGCCTCGACGATCGGATCGT
The DNA here is from genome assembly GCA_044368425.1 of Beijerinckiaceae bacterium. Taxonomy (GTDB): domain Bacteria; phylum Pseudomonadota; class Alphaproteobacteria; order Rhizobiales; family Beijerinckiaceae; genus JBIPLL01. Next base: position 1,781 of record JBIPLL010000218.1, on the reverse strand, counting down.
AATGCGCGGTCTCGAAGCCGAGCAGGTTGAAGCTCTGCTGCATGTGCGGCGGCAGGGGCGCCGTCACGTCGATGGGCGCACCCGTGCGGGGATGCGGCACGACGATGCGGCGCGCAAGCAGATGCAGCTTGTTCTGGATGCCACCGGGAAACTCCCAGTTCTCGATATTGAAATATTTCGGGTCGCCGATGATCGGATGGCCGATATGGGCCGCGTGGGCGCGCAGCTGGTGCGTGCGCCCGGTCACGGGCTTCATCGACAGCCAGGCAAGGCGATGGCCCGCATGGTCGATCAGCGCATAATAGGTCAGCGCATGGCTGGCCCCCTCGTCGCCATGCTCGGCGACCTTCATGCGCGAATCGGCCTGCGTTTCCTCGTCGCGCACCAGATAGGTCGAGATCCGCCCCTGCGGCACGCGGGGCACGCCCTTGACGAGCGCCCAGTAGATCTTGCGCGTCGCGCGGGAGCGGAAACTCTTCGAGAGCGCCATGGCCGCATAGCGCGTCTTGGCGACGACGAGGCAGCCCGCCGTATCCTTGTCGAGCCGGTGGACAAGCCGCGGCTTCTGGCCGTCAGCACCCGTCAAAGCGTCAAGCATGCCGTCGACATGGCGCGTCGTGCCCGATCCGCCCTGCACGGACAGGCCCGCCGGCTTGTTGATGACGAGCACGTCGGCATCCTCGTATAGCGTCACCGACTTCAGGAAAGCGGCATCGCTGGCATCGCGCGCCGGCAGCCGCGTCGGACGCGGCGCCTCGTCGATGACCAGCGGCGGCACACGCACCTTGGCGCCCGCGCTCACCCGGTCGTTCGGCTTCACGCGCCCGCCATCGACACGCAGCTCCCCCTTGCGGACAACGCGCTGGATGTGGCTGAACGACAGCCCCGGAAAACGCGCCTCCATGAAGCGGTCGACGCGCATCTGGTCCTCGTCGGGCGCGACCTCCAGCATTTGCACGCCGCTGACGAGCGCCTGCGTAGCGGCCGCCTTCTGCTGGGCCTTGGTCGGCTTGCCGTCCGGGACAGTCGTCGCGACTCTGGCCGCGGGCCTCGCCCGCTTCACGGCCGGCGGACGCGACACACCGCCAGCGCCAGACGATGCGCCGCGCGAGGCCGGCGGGGAGCCACCCTCGTTCTGGCGCGCGCTTCTGGCAGGCGGCCGCGCGCGGCGCGGACTGCGCAATTCGGGAGGCGCCTCGACGACCGGCGACCAGCTGTCCGGCGAGCGTTCGATCGCTCGCCCGTCGCCATCATCGGCCGGGCGTGCACGACGCGGCGGCGCACGGCGCCCTGCGCCTGCCGCAGGACCGCGCTCAATGCGACGCTCTCCATCGACCGGGCCGGCCTTCCGGCCGGCAAATGGAGCGCGGCCGCGCGGCTCCTTGCGCTCCCCCTGGGGCGCCTCGCCGCGTTGGCCGGCCCCCGTCGGTCGCGACGACCTCGAAGGGCCTGCGGTTCTTGCGCCCCCGGAGGGCCCCTTGCGGTTTCCGCCTGTGCTGCGCGGAGGCCGTCCCGTGCCACCTTTTTTCATGACACGCTCCTGACAAGAGTAAGGCCGGCGACCAGTCCGAGCACCGAGAGCCCGACAGACGCGGCAAGGTAAAGGATGAATGCGCCAGTCTCGCCCCGTTCCCAGAGCAGGACCGCATCGAGTGAAAAGGCCGAGAACGTGGTGAACCCGCCAAGCACGCCCGTCGCGAGGAACAGCCGGGCGGACTGGGACCAGCCCTCGCCGGCCCGCAGCGCAAGCCAGCCCGCGAGCAACCCCATCAGCACACTGC
>JBIPLL010000096.1:0-7717 GCA_044368425.1 Beijerinckiaceae bacterium | reverse complement strand
CATCGTCGAAGAGGGTGCGGTCGGCTGGATGCGCTTCGTCTTCGACACCTTCGCGAAGAACAACGCGAAGGGCGAGACCGTGCCGTGGGCCGCGCAATCCTGGCGGTTCGTCAATGACCGCACGATCGAGATCACGCTTCGCGACGGCATGACCTTCCATGACGGCAAGCCGGTCACCGTCAATGACGCGGTGTTCACCGTCCAGAAGATCATCGAGTGGCAGCCGCCTGCGATGTCATCGCGCATCCGCAACCTCGCCTCGGCGGAGAAAGTCAACGACAAGACCTTCCGCATCACGCTCAAGGAGCCCGACGCGGCCTTCGAAATTACCGTCCTGACTTATCTGTTCATCCTGCCCGAGCATATCTGGCGCAATGCGCCGGCCAAGCCGACCGAGTGGGATCTCGTTGCCGCCAATGCCGTCATCGGCAGCGGTCCGTTCAAGTTCAAGACCTGGCGCCTGAACGAGGTCCACGAGCTCGAGACGCATCGCCCCCATTTCCAGGCGCCAGCCTATGACGGCATCCGCCGTCTGGCCCTAGGGCAGGCCGATGCGATCCGTGCCGCCATGCTCAGCGGAACCGGTGATATCGCGACCACCGTGCTGCCTGTGGCGACGATGAGCGATCTGTCCAAGCAGAATCCCAAGCTGTCGTTCATGGAAGTGCCGTCGCACTCGACCATGTTCGTCTGGGTCAACAACCAGAAGGCCCCCTTCACGGATCGCGCCTTCCGGCAGGCCCTGCGCATCGCGACCAACAAGCAGCGCGTCATGGTCGAGGGCTGGCAGGGCTTCGCCAGCATCTCGGGCGAGGGCAACGTGCCCATGGCGCTTGGCCGCTGGCACAACGGGGCGCTCGAGAAGATCCCGTTCGATGTCCAGAAGGCGCGCAAGGCGCTGGCTGATGCCGGATATGGCTGGGATTCTCGCGGTCGCCTTCACATGCCGAAGAAGTAATCCCTGACGGTGCGCCCGCCGCGTGCGGGCGCACCGTTTTTTCGGCATCCAGAAAGCCGCTCCATGCGTGTCTATATCCTTCGCAGGCTGCTTCAGTCTGTCCTCGTCGTGCTGGCGGTGACGACGATCATGTTTTTCATGTTCCGCCTGATGCCGTCGGATCCGACGGTGATGATGGTGGAACAGGGCATGTCGGAAGAGGCACGCCAGGCCCTGCTCGAAAGCTGGGGACTGTCTGGTCCGCTGTGGCAGCAATATCTGCGCTACATGTCGAACCTGCTGCTCCTCGATTTCGGCAATTCGTTCTTCTATCGGGCGCCCGTCTGGGACATCCTGTGGCCCCGCATCATGCATACGCTGTGGATCGCGGTTCCCGGTCTCCTGCTGGGCGCGCTGATCGGGGCATCGCTGGGCATGCTCGTGGGCTGGGCACGCCGTGGCGGGGCGGTCGAGCGCGGCGGCATCCTGATCGCCACGATCATCCGTGGCACGCCGAGCTTCATCATCGGCATCGTGCTGCTGGTTGTATTCTCAAGCTGGCTGGGCTGGTTTCCCGCATTCGGCATGGGCGATCCCGGCGGAGCCGAGGGAATCTGGCGCTTCTTCCGCGTGGAATTCCTGCATCACCTGGCGCTGCCGCTGCTGGCCGTGATCATCTATTTCATCCCCGAGAACCTGCTCCTCATGCGCAGCGGCGTCGTCGAGAACCGCACCGAGGACTATATCGAACTCGTTCGGGCCAAGGGCGTGTCGGATACGCGCGTGGCCTGGCATGCGGCGCGCAATTCCATGCTGCCGCTGATCACGTGGCTGTTTCCCGCGCTGGCCGAGACCATTGCCGGAATTGTCGTCGTCGAGATCGTCTTCAGCTGGCCGGGCATTGGCCGGGAACTCGTTCTGGCCGTGACGCGGCAGGATTATCCGCTGGCACAGGCGGCGTTCTTCCTGCTCGCCGTGATGATCGTGCTGGCCAATCTCGCGGCGGATCTTGCCTATGGCAAACTCGATCCAAGGGTCGTCTACAGATGAGTGCCCGTCATGTCCGCTGAGGTCGCCTCCCCCGCTGCCGGTCGCAAGCCTGGCTGGCTGGCGGCGTTGTTTCGACCGCTCCTGCGCGATCGCTTCGCATTTGTCGGCCTCGTCATCTTCACCGTCTTCCTGCTGATCGCGATCTTCGCGCCGCTGCTGGCTCCCTACCCTCCCTTCGAGGCCCAGTTGACGCCGCAGGGCCGTCTGCGACGGCTCGAGGGGCCATCTGCCGAGCACTGGCTGGGCACGACTGCCTTCGGCGTCGATGTGTTCTCGCAGTTCCTGCTGGGCTTCCGGATCGCCTTCCTGGTGGGGGTGATCGGCGCGCTGGCCGTCGGGGTAATCTCGACGCTGTTTGGTGTCGTGTCCGGCTATTTCGGGCGCACCATCGACGACATCCTGATGCGGCTGACCGACGTGGCGCTGAGCATCCCCACCCTGCCCTTCGCTATCGTCGCGGTGGGCATGCTGGGTCCAAGCATCCGCAACATCATCCTCGTCATCACGTTGCTGTTCTGGCGCAACGGGGCGCGCATCATCCGGTCGGCCGTGCTGGTGGAGCGGGAACGCGTCTATGTGAAATGGGCGCGCGCGGCCGGGGCATCGCATGCGCATGTCATCTTCCGCCACATCCTGCCGAACGTCTTCCGGGTCGTCTTCCTCTGGGTGACGATGTCGGTGGCCTTCGCGATCCTCACAGAGGCCAGCCTGAGCTTCATCGGACTGGGCGATCCGTCGGTCATCAGCTGGGGGCAGATGCTCAACACGGCCTTTGCCAGCGGCAACCTGCGCACGGCCTGGTGGTGGGTGGCGCCACCCTCGCTCGCGCTGGTGATGCTGATCTCGTCGCTCTACCTGATGGGTCGGGCCTTCGAGGAGCAGGCCAATCCGAGGCTGCGGCGGGGATGACATGATGCAGGCCTCTGAATCCGAACTCGATGCGCGGCTGAGCCGCAAGCCGCCCGTGCAAATGGTCGTCGAGGACCTGCGCGTGGCCTACCGGACCGAGCGCGGTCCCTTCAGGGCCGTGGACGGCATCTCGTTCGAGGTTGCGCCGGGCTCCGTGCTGGGGCTCGTCGGCGAATCCGGCTGCGGCAAGAGCACCGTCGTCAAGGCGCTGTTGCGCCTGCTGCCCGACAGCGCGGCGACGTCGGGCCGGGTTCTGCTCGACGGTGCGGATGTGCTGGCGATGGACGCCCGGACCCTGCGCAGCGTCCGCTGGAACAAGCTGGCGCTCGTCACGCAGAGCGCGATGAACGCACTCGATCCCGTGGTGAGGATCGGCGACCAGATCGTCGAATCGATCCGTGCCCACGAGGATGTCGACAAGGCAGCGGCCATGCGCCGGGCGGCAGGTCTGTTCGCGCTTGTCGGCCTGCCGCCTGAGCGGCTTATCGAGTTCCCGCACCAGTTCTCGGGCGGAATGCGGCAGCGCGCCGTCATCGCCATGGCCCTGAGCCTCAATGCCGGGCTGCTGCTTGCCGACGAGCCGACGACGGCGCTTGATCCGATCATGCAGGACCAGATCATGTCGCGCATCCGCGACATCCAGCGTTCGCTGGCGCGCTCGATGATCCTGGTCACGCACGATGTCGGAGTTGTTGCGGAGAACTGCGATACGGTCGCGGTGATGTATGCGGGCAAGATTGTCGAGAAGGGGCCGACGCTCGACGTTCTGACCGCTCCGCGCCATCCCTATACGATGGGCCTTCGGAATGCCTTCCCGCGCATGCCGGAAGAAGGAGAGACGCGCCCACCGCTCATTTCGATCTCGGGCGGGCTGCCGGACCTGCTGCAGCCGCCCCCCGGCTGCCGCTTCGCGCCACGCTGCCCTTTCGCGACGGCGCTGTGCATTGCGGAGGAACCGCCTCTCGCTCCGGCGGGCTCGGGGCACCAGTCCGCCTGCCACTATCACGACCGGGCAGCCGAATTCCGGGCAGCCGCCCTCAACCCAGCGACATGGCGCAAGCAGGACATGGCACCGTGACCCCCGACGACCAGAACGCACCCGTCATCGAGGCCCGCGGACTCCAGACGCATTTCACTCTCGGTGGCGGGATCATTGCCGCGCTGGCGGGGGCCAAGCCGCAGGTCGTGCGGGCCCTGGACGGCGTCGACCTGACGATCCATTCCCGCGAGGTCGTCGGGCTGGTTGGCGAAAGCGGGTGCGGCAAGTCCACGCTCGGCATGACGCTGGTGCGCATGCATGAGCCGACTGGCGGCGAGATCCTGCATCAGGGCAAGCCGATCACCCGGATCGAGGGCGAGGCCCTGAAGTCCTATCGAAGCCGCGCGCAGATCATCTTCCAGGATCCCTATTCGTCGCTCAATCCGCGCCTGACCGTCGGGCGGATCGTCGCCGAACCGCTTGAGATCCACGGCATCGGCGATGCATCGACACGGCGGGAAAAAGTCCGTCGCGCCCTTCGCCTGGTGAGGATGCCGCCGGAAGAGTTTGAAGAGCGATTTCCGAGCGACTTGTCGGGCGGCCAGCGCCAGCGGGTGGCCATCGCGCGCGCGCTCGTGCTTGAGCCGGCGCTGATCGTCGCGGACGAACCCGTCTCGATGCTGGACGTGTCGATCCAGGCGGGCGTCCTCGAACTCCTCGACGAGTTGAGCCGCAAGCTCGGCCTCGCGGTGCTCTATATCTCGCACGATATCGCCACCGTCGGGTATATCTGCGATCGCGTCGCGGTGATGTATCTCGGGCGGATCGTCGAGGAGGGGCCTGTCCGCAAGGTCCTGCGCCAGCCGATGCACCCCTATACGCAGAGCCTCATGGCGGCGATCCCCAATGTCGACCCATCCATCCGCCGGGAGCGGGTCACGCTCAAGGGGGATGTGCCTTCACCGATTGCCGTGCCCCCGGGCTGCCGGTTCGCTCCGCGCTGCCCCCATGCCGCGGATCTCTGCCACAGGGCGGAGCCGGAGCTCGTCTTGCAGGAATCCGGCCAGTCGGTGCGCTGCTATCTCTTTGCCAGCGGTGACCCGGTTCCGGGCGCTCCCGTGCGCCCGGTCGTGCAGCAGGAGACGTGACCTTGGAACAGCCCAACCTCGCCATCCGTGGCGACTGGAAGCATGTGGCCTTCGCCAATCCGGCCCGCTTCACCGAAACCTATGGCTTTTCCGGGAGCCAGGGACTGGTGAACCTCGAAGGCGTTCTGCTGCGCCCCGAAAGCGAGAGCCGGACGCTGCTGCTGTTCATGCACCCGGCTTCCACCTTGCAACTCCTGCCGCTGCCGCGCCGGTTGGCGGCAATGGGCTATCACGTGCTCTGCGGCGGCAGCCGCTACCAGCGCAACGACACTGCGTTGATCATGGAAAACGTGATCATCGACATGGGCGCCTATATCCGGGCCGCGCGCGAGAGCTGGGGCTATGACAAGGTCGTGCTCTGCGGCTGGAGCGGCGGCGGCTCGCTGGCATCGCTCTACCAGTCCCAGGCGGAACATCCGACGATCACGGCGACTCCTGCGGGCGATCCGGTCGACATTGCCGGCGCCGGGCTCATCCCGGCCGATGCCCTGCTCAATCTCGCCGCGCATTATTCGCGCGCCCGGCTGCTGGCCGACTGGGTCGATCCGTCCCTTCTCAGCGAGGACGACCCGGATCGCCGCAATCCCGAGCTCGACATCTACCGTCCCGGCTATGCCGACCGTCAGGACGGGTTCAGTCCCGACTTCCTGGCGCATTACAGGGCCGAGCAGCTCACGCGCATCCGGCGCATCACCGCGCGCGTGAAGGAAACCCTGTCGATGCTGCGCACCCGCAATGGCGCGGAGGTCGAGCGCGGCTTCATCACCCACCGCACCATGGCCGATCCCCGGTTTCTCGATGTGTCCATCGACCCCAACGGGCGCAAGCGGCTCTGGAGCTATATGGGGCATCCGGAAACCGTGAACAGCGGTCCTGTCGGGCTGGCGCGGTTCTCGATGCTGCGAAGCTGGCTCTCGCAATGGTCGATCGACGACAGCCATGCCGACAGCCTCGCCTGCGGTCCGTCGATATCGGTGCCGTTCCTCGCGCTCGAATGCGGCGCCGACGACGCCGTTCCGCAGCCGCATACGCGCATGATCCATGAGCGCGTCGGCAGCCGCGACAAGACGATGCATGTCGTCGAGGGGGCCAATCATTATTTCGTCAATCAGCCCGAGCATCTGGATCGGGCAGCGCGGATCGTCAGTGACTGGCTGTCAGCCCGCGGCTTCGGCTGATCCCGCCGGAGGGCGAGGACCAGAACTCAATAGAACGGCGGCGTGATGATCCAGACGATCCGTGCCGTCTCGGCACCTTCGTTGCGATAGCGATGCGGCGTCGTGCTGGGGAAGCTGAAGCTGTCACCGGCATGGAGCTTGAAGTGCCGGTCGCCGACCCAGAGGTCGAGCGAGCCGCTCAGCAGAAAACCGGCTTCGTCGCCCCGGTGGCTATAGGCCTCGCCGCAATCGGCGCCGGGCTCGATCGTCGAGAGAAGCATCTCGATCGGCCCGGCGAGATCGGGCGATAGCAGGTCCTCGCGGATGCCGAGGCCGGGAAAAGTGAGCTGGCGACGCTTGGCGGCTCGGACCACCACGTCCCCCTCGTCGTCATCGCGGGTCTCCGCCTTCGAGAAGAAGAAGTTCATCGGAACACCAAGGGCGTCCGAGAGCTTCATCAGCGTGGCGACCGCCAGCAGCGAACGACCCCGCTCCAGCTGGCTCAGCAGACCGATCGAGATGCCGGCACGGTCGGCGACTTCCTTCAGGGTCATTCCCTTGGCAAGCCGCAATTGCCGGATTTCGGCTCCGATCCGCCCGCCGCTGTCGAGTTTCCTGTCGGCGCCGGTCAGTTGCGCGGGAAGTTCGTCGAGGGCGGGGAGCTCGTCGAGGGCATCATGTTCCTGGCCGGCCGGGGATGTTGAACCACCCATTATCTGGTCCTTGCGTCTCATGAGATTCCGTGAAATTCTCAATTCCAAATTTCACAGCCTATGTAGCTGATGATCGAGAGGGACGCATCATGCAGTCCCTCGGGGGAAATGGACATGGAGCACTCGCAGGCTGTTGCCGCGCCGAATTCGCCCATGCAGCCGGGACGCAAGGCGCGCCTCGTCTCGCGGCAGGGGCTCGTTGCGGCTGCCCTCCTGGCTCCCATCCTGGTCTTCATCGCAGGGTGCTTCGTCATCCCGCTCGGAGAACTCCTCAGGCTGTCGTTCACCGGACCCGAAGGGCCGTTTTCCGCTTACCGCGAGATCGCCTCAAGCGAAGTCTACCAGCGCGTCTTCGTCAACACGCTCATTCTCGCCTTCAACGTGGCGGCATTGTCGGTGCTGCTCTCTTATCCGACGGCGTGGATGCTGTCGCGCCTGAGCGGATGGACGCTTTCCCTCGCAATCTGGTGCCTGCTGTTTCCGTTATGGATCAGCGTCCTCGTGCGCACCTTCGCCTGGATTCTCCTGCTCGAACGCAACGGACCCGTCAATCGGCTGCTGGTCGGCTCCGGCCTCACCGACGCGCCGGTCTCGATGCTGTTCGGTTCGGTCGGTGTCTATATCGGGATGGTGCATGTCCTGCTGCCCTACGCCCTGCTGCCGATCTACAGCGCGATGCGGAACGTGGATTCGCGGCTGCTGCTCGCCAGTGACGGGCTTGGTGCCAGTCCCTTCCAGACCTTCGCCCGGGTCTATCTGCCCCTGACCTTTCCGGGTGTCGCCTCGGGTTTCCTGCTCGTGTTCCTGCTCTCGCTCGGCTTCTT
>JBIPLL010000095.1:0-7727 GCA_044368425.1 Beijerinckiaceae bacterium | reverse complement strand
AGTAACCGCAGCCGATGACGGCCACCTGCTTGCGCTGTTCAAGCGTCATCCACATCCCCCGCATGCTCCTGTCCTCGCGCGAAGCAAGCAGACCGGGCATTTTGTTGCGCTGATACGCGCGTGGCGCCGTCAGCGTCAACCATGCGTAAGGCGGAGCAGGGAATTCAGGGCTTGATGGGCACCCGTTCGGTCGATTGCACCTGCCCGTCCGGGGCCACCACGTAAATGAAGATGTGGCGCCGGTCTCTGGCGGGATCGAGCACGGTCTTGCCGGTGATCTGGCGAATCGCCTGTGCACAGGCCTGTCCGCCGCCCGCCTTCGTGAGCCGCACCGTCACAGGCAGGGCCTCGCCTCCCCCCGATGCACCGGGCGGCCTTCCCGGAGCGATGGAACCGATCGTCACGCAGGAATCCGAGCCGACCGTGGCGATGTCGAGTGCGATCCGGCCATCGGCCTGACGAACCGCATGGCTGCCGGGATGGTGGGCGCCCGCGCTCATGGCCGTCAGCGTTCCCGCGATCAGCGTTCCGGCAGCAACCGCATGGGCCAGACGCGACCAGCGACGCGCTCCAACCGGCGCGGCAGCGGGTCGTGAAGGGCGTAAGGGGACGTCATGCGGCATCGGAAAATCCCCGGAGCGACTCGCCTCGTGCGAGCCACGCAATGTCGCTTGTTCTACGCGGCATCAACTCGGCTGGATCGTGGCATCAAGATGGCACCATCGCGCGCTTGAAATGCCGGAATGCCCGCGCCAAAAGGCAGCATGATCCATATCAGCGGCCTGACCTACCGGCTCGGCGAGCGTACGCTGCTCGACAACGCCTCCCTCGCGGTGCCGGAGGGCGCGAAAGTCGGGCTCGTGGGCCGCAACGGCACGGGCAAGACCACCCTGTTTCGCCTCATCATGGGCGAAATCGGCGCGGAAGCGGGCACGATCTCCCTGCCGCGCGGCATGCGGGTCGGTTCGGTCGCTCAGGAGGCGCCAGGCGGCCCGGAACGGCTGATCGACGTCGTTCTTGCCGCCGACACCGAGCGCACGGCCCTGATGGCTGAAGCCGAGACCGCCGACGGCCTGCGCCGCGCCGAGATCGAGACGAGGCTCGTCGAGATCGGCGCCCATGCCGCGCCGGCCCGTGCGGGAGCCATTCTGCACGGGCTTGGCTTCGATTCGGCTGCACAGGAGCGGCCCTGCTCGTCGTTTTCCGGGGGCTGGCGCATGCGCGTCGCGCTCGCCGCGATCCTGTTCAGCGAGCCCGACCTGTTGATGCTGGACGAGCCCACCAACTATCTCGACCTTGAAGGCACACTCTGGCTCTACGACTACCTCACGCGCTACCCCCGAACGGCCCTGATCATCAGCCACGACCGCGAGCTGCTGGATACCTGCGTCGATCACATCGTCCATCTCGACCAGTCGAAGCTGACGATCTATCGCGGCGGATACAGCTCCTTCGAGCGCCAGCGGGCCGAGAAACAGGCCCTTCAGGCCAAGCTCGCCGTCAAGCAGGACTTGCAGCGCAAGCACCTGCAGGCCTTTGTCGACCGCTTCAAGGCCAAGGCCTCTAAGGCCCGGCAGGCACAATCGCGCGTCAAGATGCTGGAGCGCCTGCAGCCCGTCGCTGCCATCACCGATTCGGAAGTCCTTCCATTCAATTTCCCCGGCCCGGAACGTCCCCTGTCCCCGCCTCTGGTCACGCTCGACCGGGTCGCGGTCGGCTATGGCGACAAGCCGGTCCTGTCGCGCATCGACCTGACGCTCCTGCCTGACGACCGCATCGCGCTGCTGGGCGCCAACGGCAACGGCAAGTCGACCTTCTGCAAGCTCCTCGCAGGCCGCTTGGCGCCGATGACAGGCAGCCGGGTCGCATCGTCCAAGCTCTCCGTCGCCTATTTCGCCCAGCACCAGCTCGACGAACTGATCATCGGCCAGAGCGCCTATGATCATGTGGCCCGCCTGATGCCGGGAGAGCCGGAATCGCGCATCCGGGCACGCGCCGCGACCATGGGCTTTTCCGGTCGCCGCGCCGATACGCCCGTGGGCCAGCTTTCCGGCGGCGAGAAGGCGCGGCTGATGCTGGGGCTCGCGACATTCGGCGGGCCGCATCTGCTCATCCTCGACGAACCGACGAACCATCTCGACATCGATTCGCGCGCCGCTCTCATGGAAGCCGTCAACGATTATGAGGGCGCCGTCATCCTCGTCAGCCATGATCGCTTCCTGATCGAGGCCTGCGCGGACCGGCTCTGGCTCGTCGGCGATGGCGGCGTGAAACCGTTCGACGGCGACATCGAGGATTACCGCAAGCTCGTCCTGTCAGCCGACACCTCCAGCACGGGCAACGGATCGGGCGAAGGCTCGCGCCGGGTCGAGGAGCGCCGGCAGGCAGCCGAGCGGCGCGTCGCCAGTGCGCCCCTCCGCAAGCGCCTCCAGGCGCTGGAGCAGCGCATCGAGAAGCTCTCCGGCCTTATCGGGAGAGTTGACGCGGCTATCGGCGACGGCGAGGCCTTCCAGCGCGAACCGGCCAAGGCAGCCGAACTTGCGCGCCAGCGGGCCGATCTGGCGGCCTCGCTTGCCCAGGCCGAGGATGAATGGCTGGAGGTCAGCACCGAGCTGGAAGAAGCCGGCTGACCCGCTCCTACTGCCCCGGCTTGACGATCCGGTCGAGGCGGCCGGCGCGGAACAGGTAGATTTCGCGCCCACCCGGCTCGCTGTAGAGCACCTGCGCCTCGCGCTGACCCGTGCCGCCCTGCCCGATCAGCACGTCGGTCGGGGCCGCGCCTTTCAGCCGCACGAGTTCGCATTCCCCTATCCCTGGCGCGATGGTCACAGCTCCTTGCGGAACCGGCCCGTCACAGCTGCCGTCCGGATTGAGCAGCGGCCCGCTGGCAGCAGGCGGCGAGGACGGCGCAGGCGGGATCGAGACACTGGTTGAAGCCGCCCGGTCATTGACGAAACCGCCAGCAAACATCGTGCAGCCGCCGGCAGGCAGGGCAATCAGGAGCACAGCCGCAAGAGGCAGCGGAAAACGCGAGACAGCCATCATGCCTTCTTCTCCCAGCGGCCGGCATCGTTCTGCTGCCAATAGGTCGCGGCGATGCCCATGCCCTTGATCGCCTTCCATTGCAGACGCGCCTTGCCCAGCGCCTCCGGGTCGTTGCCGTCGAACAGCAGCACGATCCGGTCATAGGCAGCCGCATCGGGCGGCAGGTCGGCGCCCTCCACGAGAAAGCGCACCTGCGCGCTGTTCGGGTTCCCCGTTCCGGTCGTGAGAACGATAGGTTCCGCGGAGAGTTCGGCCTCGCTGTCGGTGGCATGCGGCAGGAAACTTTCCTCCGCATAGGTCCACAGATGGTCGTCGAGCGCCGCCACGTGCTCGGCGCTCGTCGTCTGGACCACGGCATGCCAACCGCGCTCCAGCGTCTTTTCCAGCAGCAGCGGCAGGACCGTCAGAAGAGGCTGGCGCTGCAGGTGATAGAAGAAGACCTCGCTCACGCGCTCGCGCCGTCGTCGCGCACGAGCCGGTCGAGGAGGCGAACGCCCCAGCCCGATGCCCAGGTCCGGCTGTAATCGGTCGGCGAGGAATCCATTCCCGTGCCGGCAATGTCGAGATGCGCCCACGGCGTCTCGCCGACGAAGCGCTTGAGGAACTGCGCTGCCGTGATCGAACCCGCGTGCCGCCCGCCCGTATTCTTCATGTCGGCGAACTTGGAATCGATCATCTTGTCGTAGGCAGGCCCCATCGGCATGCGCCAGACCGTCTCGCCGGTCGCCGTCCCGGCGGCGGAAAGGCGGGCCGCGAGGTCGTCGTCATTGCTGAAAAGGCCGGCATTCTCCTTGCCGAGCGCGATCAGGACGGCCCCCGTCAGCGTGGCCAGATTGATCATGTAGCGCGGCTTGAACTGCTCCTTGATGTGCCAGAGTACATCGGCGAGCACGAGCCGCCCCTCCGCATCGGTATTGATGATCTCGATGGTCTGGCCCGACAGCGAGGTGACGATGTCGCCCGGCCGCTGGGCGGCGCCGTCCGGCATGTTCTCGACAAGACCTATGGCGCCGATCACGTTCACCTTCGCCTTGCGGGCCGCAAGGGTATGCATCAGGCCAACAACGCAGGCAGCGCCCGCCATGTCGCCCTTCATGTCCTCCATGCCCTGTGCCGGCTTGATCGAGATGCCGCCGGTATCGAATGTCACGCCCTTGCCGATGAAGGCGACCGGCGCATCGCCGGACTTGCCGCCATTCCAGCGCATGATGACGACACGGCTCTCGTTCTCCGACCCCTGGCCGACGCCAAGCAGCGCGCGCATGCCGATCTTGCGCATATCCTTCTCGCCGAGCACCTCGACATCGACGCCAAGCTTCTTGAGCGCCTCGGCGCGCCTGGCGAACTCGACGGGGTTGAGCACGTTGGGCGGCTCGTTCACAAGGTCGCGCGCCAGCTCCACGCCTCCGGCGACGGCATCGCGATCCTTGAGGATCTTGCGCAGCGCGGACGGCTTCTCGACATGCAGGCTCACCACCATGGGCGCCGGCTCATCGGCGTCGTCCTTGCGCACGGTCTTGTACGTCTCGAACTTGTAGGCACGCAGCCGCAGGCCGAGCGCGAGGTCCGCAGCGCGTTCGTCGGTCAGCGCATTGGCGCTGCTGGCCGCGATCACGCCAAGACGGCGTCCGCTCCGGGCCAGCCCGCCGACATGCCCCCCGATGGCCACGGCATCGATCTTGGATGCCTCCGCCACGGGCCCAAGCCCGACAACGATGATCCGCCCGACCGGAGCCCCCTCGGGCGCATGAAGCGTCATCGCGCTCTTCAGCTTGCCCTTGAACCGGTCGAGTGGCGCCGCGCGCGCGATCTGCCCCGCCAGCCCCTCGCCAAGCAGGGCGACCGCCTGGGCGGCCGGCAACAGGTCGTCATGGACGAACACGACGGCATCATCGGCGGCAAGCACATCGAAGGCGGCGGCATCGAGCTTGAATGCGGCTGGCATGGGCGATCCTCTTCATGGGCGGACGACCACGAATCCGCCTCAGCCTGTCTATAGCACTGATGATGAAAGTGGGGCCTCAACGCGTCGCAGGAAAGCCGCAGCCGCGCACAATCGCAGGCCCGTGATGGCGAATTGGGTCCGGTCGCGTTGCAGCCGGGCGAGCAGCACGATAGGTCTGCGTCACAAGGCGTCGACCCGATTGCACGATGAGGTTGAAAGAACGCTCGAATGGCATTGGTTGAACGCTATATTTTTCGAATCGCAAGCATTGCGTTCGTGGCCTGCCTGTTCGGCCTGACCGGCGTGATCTGGATCACGCAGGCCTTGAAGGAACTCGATCTTCTGACAAGCAAGGGCCAGACGATCCTTGTCTTTCTCTTTGTCACGCTTCTGTCGCTCCCGGCGCTGGTGACTGTCATTGCCCCGGTCGGGCTCTTCATTGCCACGCTTTATGCGCTCAACAAGCTGAACGGCGATTCCGAACTTATTGTCATGTCGGCTGCAGGCATGGCCCCTGCCCGCCTGCTGCGCCCGTTTCTCGTCCTCACCGCCGTCGTCTCGATCCTGCTCGGCTTCATGACGATCCACCTCATGCCGCAGAGCTTCCGCGACCTTCGCGACTTCGTGACCCAGATCCGGGCGGATTTCGTCGCCAACATCGTCAAGGAAGGCCAGTTCACCTCGCTCGATACGGGGATCACCTTCCATTATCGCGAGCGCGGCCCGGGTGGCGCCCTGATGGGCATCTTCCTTCAGGACAGGCGCGAGAAGGACAAGGTCTCGGTCTATATCGCCGAGCGCGGCGTCACGCTCGATGTGGAGGGCCAGAGCTACCTCGTCCTGGAGCGCGGGACGATCCAGCGCCAGCAGCCCAACAGCCGCGACAGCTCCATCGTCTCCTTCGACCGCTATGCCATCGACCTGTCGGCCTTCGGCGGCGACGGCGAGCAGGTCGTCTACAAGCCACGCGAGCGCACCACGCGGGAATTGCTCTTCCCGAACCGCGAGGAATTCTATTTCCAGTTCCAGGAAGGCCGCTTCCGGGCCGAACTGCATGACCGGCTGTCGGCGCCCTTCTACCCGCTGGCCCTGATGCTCATCGCTTTCGCCGCGCTCGGCGAGGCGCGCACGACACGGCAAGGCCGTGGCGCTGCCATTGTCGTGGCCATTATCGCCGTCGCCGGCGTGCGCATTGTGGGCTTCGCGGCCTCGAGCGCGGCTGTTCGCTCGCCCTATGCCGTTCCGCTGATGTATGTGGTGCCCATCGGCGCCAGCCTGCTGGCGCTCGCCGCGATCTTCCATGGAATACGTGTCACGGCTGCCGCCAGCCGAATGTCCCGGCGCATCTCGATCTGGCTTGCGCCGCTGTCGCGCCTTATTCCGATGCAGAAGGGGGCGTGATGCTGATCGGCTTCACCCTCGGACGCTATTTTTCGGGACGCTTCCTGCGCACCATCATGGCCGTGTTCGTCACGGTCTTCGCGCTCATCTATACGCTGGATTTCGTCGAGCTGATGCGCCGTGCGGGCGACGCGGAAGGCGCCTCCGCGGCCCTGATGGCCCGGCTTGCCCTGTTCCGGACTCCCACAGTCGCGGAGCAGGTCCTGCCGTTTGCCGTTCTGTTCGGCGCCATGGCGACGCTGCTCAATCTCAGCCGCAAGCTGGAACTGGTGGTCGCACGCGCAGCTGGCATCTCCGCCTGGCAGTTCCTGCAGCCGGGTCTCGGCGTGGCGCTGATTGTCGGGCTCGTGACGGTCATGGCCTACAATCCGCTCGCCGCCACCCTGAAGCTGCGGGCGACGCAGATCGAGGCGAAGATCTTCGCGCGTTCGACAGGCGGCGCATCGGGCCGCGACATCTGGATCCGGCAGCGCAGCATCGACGGCCAGTCGATCCTGCGGGCGGAATCGGCCATCGACAATTCCGCGACCCTCGCCCGTGTCACCGTGTTCACGTTCGAGCCCTCCGGTGCCTTTCGGGAGCGGATCGAGGCCGCGACCGCGCGCCTCCAGGAGGGCTTCTGGGAACTGACCGACGCACGGGTCATGTCGGCGATCGAGGAGCCGCAGAGCTTCGGCCAGTACCTCATCGCGACAAATCTGCGCCCGGCGCAGGTCCGCCAGTCCTTCACCCCGCCTGAATCCGTGCCCTTCTGGCAACTGGATGACGTGATCGAGCGCACGGAGAAGGCCGGACTGGACGCGACCCGCTACCGGCTGCAGCAGCAAACCCTTCTGGCAAGGCCACTTTTGTTTATTGCGATGGTTTTCGTTGCCGCTTCGGTTTCCTTAAGATTTTTCCGGTTTGGTGGTGTGGCCAGGATGGTTGCAGGTGGCGTGACTGCGGGCTTCGTGCTTTATGTCGCTACCGAACTCATGGAGGATCTGGGCGCGAACGGACTCATCGGTCCGGCTATCGCTGCCTGGTTCCCCGCCGTCGTGGGGAGTTTGCTCGGCACACTCGCACTGCTGTACCAGGAGGACGGCTGATGCGCAGGGCCGCGCGGGGAGTGCGTATGGGACGAGTACTGCGTAAGATCGCGCCCGTGGCGATCATGTCGGCTGCAGTCGCGGTCGGCAGCCTGCCGGCCATGGCACAGACGCTGAACGATCAGCTGGCTGCGCGCGCGCAGAATCAGGGCAACGACCGCTTGCTGGTCGAGGCCAAGGAACTCGTCTACGACAACGATAAGAACACGATTTCCGCGGTCGGCGACGTCGAGCTGTATTATCAGGGG
>JBIPLL010000175.1:0-6078 GCA_044368425.1 Beijerinckiaceae bacterium | reverse complement strand
CCCTCGACATAGGCATCGCAGGCGACCATCTCCGAGACGACGAGGCTTGCGCCGAACCGCCTTGCAATCCGGCGCATGCCGACATCTGTCACGCCGGACATCGGTGCGAGGATCGCCCTTCCGTCCAGCCTGACATGTGCAATCGACGGCGGGGTTGCGGCGCTGTTTTTTTGGTCAGTTTTCATTCTGCGCAATCCTTAGTCATTTTCGACGCCGCTGCCAATGCGTCAAAGGAACGGCGAGCGTCGCCTTGCGCCCGTGACAGGTTGGTAAGGCCAGTCCATAAGGATGCCGCGGTTCATTCGTCCTCAATCGCACTCTCGACCCACTTGCCTGCACGAGCGCATCTTGAACGAACAGATTCTGGCCATTGTGGTAGCAGCGGGACGCGGCGAACGCGCCGGGCTCGTGCCTCCCAAGCAATATCGCCCGATTGCCGGGCGCCCCCTGCTGGCGCGCTGCCTTGGCGCGCTCGCTGCACATCCGGCCATCGCCGGCATCCTGACCGTCATCGCGCCCGAGGACCGGCCGCATTTCGATGCGGTCATGGCGCTGCTGCCCGGCCATGTCCGGGACCTGATGCTTGAGCCTGTTGCGGGCGGCGCCAGCCGGCAGGCTTCCGTCATGGCCGGCCTTGACGCGCTCGATCGCCTGTCGCCCCCTGCCCTCGTCCTGATCCATGACGCGGCGCGCCCTTTTCCCAGCGTGGAACTGATCGGGCGAGTTATCGATGGCGCGCGCGGCCACGGCGCGGCCATACCGGGCATCGCGGTCACGGACACGATCAAGCTGATCGACGACGCGTCGATGGTCCAGGGCACACCCGTGCGCGCGATGCTGAGGGCTGTGCAGACACCGCAGGGCTTCGCGTTCGCGCCGCTCATGGCCGCTCACCGGAAGGCCGCGCTCGCGGGCGGTCTGTCCTTCACCGACGATGCCGCCCTGATCGAATGGTCCGGGGGGCATGTCCAGGTCGTCGCGGGCGATCCCGCAAACTTCAAGGTGACCATGCCCGAGGATTTCGAGCGTGCCGAGCGCCACGTGTCCGGCCCTTGCCCCGAGATCCGGGTTGGCAGCGGCTATGATGTGCACGCCTTTACGGATGGAGACCATGTCTGGCTTGGCGGGGTCCGGGTCGCGCATGATCGGGGCGTGCTCGCCCATTCCGACGGCGATGTCGTCCTCCACGCGCTGACCGATGCGATCCTCGGGGCGCTGGCCGATGGCGACATTGGCACACATTTTCCACCGAGCGACATGCGCTGGCGCGGACAGGCCTCGGCCCTGTTTCTCGAACATGCGGCAGGACTGGTGGCAGCGCGAGGGGGGCGGATCCTCCATCTCGACGCCACCGTGATCTGCGAGGCCCCGCGCATCGGCGCCCATCGGGAAGCGATGCGCGCGGAGATTGCGCGCGCGGCAGGAATTGCTATCGAACGTGTGTCGATCAAGGCGACGACGTCGGAGAGGCTCGGCTTCACCGGACGCCGCGAGGGACTGGCAGCGCAGGCAACCGCCACGCTGAGTCTGCCGCTCTCGCTGCCTGTCGACGACTGAGCCAGCAAGAGCGAGGGGCCGCCATGTTCGACGCCGACCTGACGCAGCGAGCCAGCGATCTGCTCCAGCGCTGCCGCGAGCGCAGCCTGACGATCTGCACGGTCGAGTCGTGCACCGGCGGAATGGTCGCGGCCTTGCTCACCAGCGTCGCCGGATCGTCCGACGTCGTGGACAGCGGCTTCGTCACCTATTCCAATCGCGCCAAGGTGGACCTTGTCGGCGTTGCGGAGGAGCTGATCGCGGAACATGGCGCGGTCAGCGAGGAAGTTGCGCGCGCCATGGCCGAAGGCGCACTTGCCGCGACGCCGGCTGATCTTGCCGTTGCGATCACGGGCATTGCCGGGCCAGGCGGCGGCTCGACGCTGAAGCCGGTCGGCCTCGTGCATATCGCCGTGGCGCGGCGCGGGCGCATGACCCATCACCGGGAGAGGCGCTTCGGCGAACGGGGCCGGGATGAGGTGCGCATGCTCAGCGTGCGCGAGGCGCTCGCCATGCTCGGCCACGTGGCCATCTGACCGCGTGGCCGCGTTCTTGCGCCCGTATCAGTCGTGCAGGTTGCGCTTGCGATCCATGAGCGGCAGCAGCAGGTTGGAATAGTCGTCCGTCCATGGCTTCAGCGCCGGGTCGGAGGGGATCTGCTTCCATTGCGACCGCCGCCATTCGCTTGCCGTGGCGATGGCGCCCAGATGTTCCGGCGCGCGCGCGAAAGCCATGACGATGGCAGGCGCCTTGTAGCGCAGATCGAAGGGCTCCGAGTTGTCATCCGAGCGCCGATAGGCGATCAGCCCATGCTCCGCAGCCGTGCGCGCGAGGATGCGTGCAAGGTCGAGATGGCGGTTCGAGATGTGCATCACGAGCACGCCGCGCTCGTCGAGCTTGGAGAGATATAGCCCCAGCGCCTCGCGCGTCAGGAGGTGCAGCGGGATCGCGTCCGAGGAGAAGGCATCCACCACGATCAGCGACTGCGATCCGGCATGGTCCCCGATCGTCAGGCGGGCATCGCCCAGCACGACAGGTGCGTCGGGTGCGCAGTCGGACAGGAACCGGAAGCGGCTTGAATCGCGCGCCAGCTCCAGAACGACGGGGTCGATTTCGAAGAAGGTCCAGCTTTCGCCAGGCTGGACATGGCAGGCAAGACTGCCGGTCCCCAGGCCGATGGCCGAGATACGGGCGAGCTTGCCGCCGCGCGCCTGACGGGTGCTTTCGATCGCGTCGCCGATGGCGCCCTCGAACGTGTAATAGGTCGTGGGCTCCGGCCGGCCGGTCGCCACCTGCCCGTCATTCTCGATCACGCGGATGGCACCATGGATCGTCGTGCCGTGCGAGAGCGTCCGGAAGCGCCCGTCCTGCGACAGGGCAATCTTGTGAACACCGAAGAAGGACCGGAACGTTTCGCGCTTGAGACCGAGATTCTGGATATTGGTGGCATAGAGCGCGGCAATGACGCCCAGCGCTGCCGTCGCGGCGCGGTTGCGCCAGAACACCATCATCAGCACCACGATCGTGACCATGATCCAGAGGGCCGTGTTCTCGATCACGCCAGCGCGCAGCGAGACCACGACCGCCAGCATCATGAAGGCGAGCGCGGAGATGCAGACCTTGCCGGCACGCAGCCACCAGTCGCGGTTGGCGCCCGCAAGGAAGGCCGGGCCGCAGAAGAGGGCGGCCACAACCAGCCACGGATACTCGATCACACTCGAAAAGATGTTGGGCGCGATCAGGCTCGTCAGGATGCCGCCGATGACACCGCCCAGCGACACATAAAGGTAGAATTCCGTCAGATGACCGGCTGACGGGCGCAGCCGGTAAAGGGCCGCGTGGCAGAGAAGCGCGTTGAGCAGGAACATGCCCAGATGCAGCGCGAGGCTGAACGTGAACATGGTCGGCCCGACCAGCATGTTGAGAAGCAGCGCCGCCGTTCCCCAGATCTGGACCCGGGCATAGATGGGCTTCTCGAAGTCCTCGCCGTCGCGGAAGGCGAGGATGAATGTGAGCAGGTAGAGCGCCAGCGGCACGACCCAAAGCAGCGGCACGGCCGCGACATCGGTGGAGATATGGGCGGTTACGCCCACGAGCAGGCCCGACGGCACCAGCGCGAGCCCGATCCACGTGAGGCGGCGCGTCCATGTCGGGGCGATTTCGGCCGGCGCCTCGGACGCCGCCACTGCCGTCGTCGTGGCGCCGCTGGCGCGGATGGCTATCAGGCCGCAGAAGGCGATGGCACCGGCCAGGAGCACGAAGCCCTGCGTCCACATCTGGCTCTGCCCGCGCAGCGGCAGGAACGGCTCGATCAGGAACGGATAGGCCAGCAGCGCGGCAAAGGAGCCGATATTCGAGGCGCCATAGAGAAAGTAGGGGTCGTGCGCCTGGGGATGGCCCGTACGGGAGAACCATGCCTGAAGCAGCGGCCCGTTACCGGCAATCGCGAAGAATGGCAGGCCGACCGACATCGTGAACAGGCCCAGCAGCCAGAACGCCTCCCCGTCGGCCGGGGGGCGGCCCCAGCCAGAGGCGACCGCAATCGGCATGGCCAGGAACGCGATGGCCATCAAGGTCAGGTGAATGATTGTTGCGACGCCGATCGGCACGTAGCGCGTCAGCAGATGTGCGTAGGTGTATCCGGCCAGCAGCAGGGCCTGAAAGAACACCATGGCGACAGACCAGACGCCCGGCGCACCGCCCAGGATCGGCAGCACCATCTTGGTGAACATCGGCTGCACGGAGAACAGCAGATAGGCCGACAGGAACAATGCCGTCGCGAAACTGCCGAGAACGAGGCTTTGTTGAGCACGGGAGGAGGAATCAGTCCCCGTCAGGGAGCCAAACAACGCCATCGACAGAACTCCACACGCAACACGATTACGGCAGAGTTTAGACCAGAGCGCTTAAGGTGCTGTTACCGCTAGAGGCCCGTCAGACGCCCGGCAGCGTCGTGCGCCGGTGGCCCCGCCCATAGATCGTATCGGCACGCGCCTCGAAGGCTTCGGCGAACTTGCGGAAGGCTCGGTCGAACATGGCGCCCATCAGGAGGCCGAGCGCAACATTGCGGAACTCGTAGGAAATATAGAACTCGACCTGACAGCCCTCGCCGTCCGGGCGGAAGGTCCAGCGGTTCTCGAGGTAGCGGAACGGCCCATCGACATATTCGACGAGAATCTTGAGCTTCGCGCGGTCGAGCGTGACGCGGCTTGCAAAGGTCTCGTGGATTGCCTTGTAGCCGACGCTCATGTCGGCGACGAGGACCTCAGTCCCCTCCCCGCCCGGCTGGCGGCGGCGGACGCGCAGTGCCTCGCAGAGCGGCACGAATTCCGGGTAGCGCTCCACATCGGCCACGAGGTCGAACATGGCCTGCGGGCTGTGGGCAACGCGACGGGTCGTGCGGTAGATCGGCATTGCTGGTCCGTCAATTCGTGTCGGCAGTTCAGGCTTGCGCGGTGTCCCGGATGGCGGCCGGCACGTTGTCCAGTTCTGAGAGCAAGGCCTTTACGCTTGCCGGGCTCGTGAGTGCAACAACGCGTGAATGGCCGGCATGTCGCATCAGGGCGGCCATCAGCAGCGGACGATGGCGCTTGGGAAAGTTCCAGACATAGACGAGGAACGACCAGACCAGCTTTTCCGGGCAGCCCTCGCCGAGATCTGGGCGAACGCGCCCCCAATTGCGCAGGACGCGCCAGATCACACGACGCAGACAGATCAGCGGCGGCAGGTCGAGCCAGACGATGGCGTCGGCCTGCGGCATGCGCAGGTCGAAGGTGTTGGAATAGTTCCCGTCCATGATCCAGCTTTCGCCCGAAGCGAGCTCCATGACGCGCGCCCGCCATTCCAGGCGGTCGGGCTCGCTCCAGCCCGGGCCGAAATAATGCCGGTCGAGATGGATCACCGGCCTGTCGATACGCCGCGCCAGTTCACGCGCCAGCGTCGACTTGCCCGCCCCCGACGAGCCGATCACCAGGATGCGGCGGGCCTGCGCGAGCGCGCTGGCGTCCGTCAGGTGCTCAGCGTCCAAGCCGGGCCAGCCGTGTCGCCTTGAGGCGCGCGAAATCGTCGCCGGCATGGTGCGAGGAGCGTGTCAGCGGCGAGGCCGAGACCAGCGCAAACCCCTTGGCATAGGCAGTCGTCTCAAAGGCCTTGAACTCGTCGGGCGTCACGAAGCGCACGACGGGATGGTGCTTGCGGGTCGGGGCCAGATACTGGCCGATCGTGAGGAAATCGACATCGGCGCAGCGCAGGTCGTCCATGAGCTGGAGCACCTCATGCCGCTCCTCGCCAAGGCCCACCATGATCCCCGACTTGGTGAAGATCGTGGGATCGAGCGCCTTCACCTGATCGAGCAGGCGGATCGAGTGGAAGTAGCGGGCACCCGGACGGACCGTCAGATATTTCGACGGAACCGTTTCGAGATTGTGGTTGAACACGTCGGGCCGCGCCTTGACCACGACCTCGAGCGCGCCGGGCTTGCGCAGGAAATCGGGTGTCAGCACCTCGATGGTCGTCGCGGGCGATGCTGCCCGGATGGCCTCG
>JBIPLL010000352.1:0-3781 GCA_044368425.1 Beijerinckiaceae bacterium | reverse complement strand
ATGATCTGGGCGCTCCTGTTCGACCTCGCCGTCTTCGCGCTCTGGCCCGAGCCGATCAGCCTGCTCGGAGCCCTGCTGATCGTGATCGCGGCAGCCGGCGTCGCCTTCAAGGACCGGATCGGTCCAACATTGCGGAGCCTTGCGCGATGAGCGGGGTGCTGCGGGTCATTGCGCTGCGCGTCGGGCAGGCGCTGGCGACGGCTGCCTTGCTCGCATCGCTGTGCTTCGTCGTCGTCCATGCGCTGCCGGGCGACCTTGCCTTGCGCGTCGCTGCGGCGCGTGTGGGTGACGAGCGCGTGACGCCCGAAACCGCCGAGCGCATCCGCCGCGAGGAGGGTCTCGATCGGCCGTTGATCGTGCAGTACGGCCAGTGGATGGCGAATCTCGCGAAGGGCGACCTCGGTCGCTCTCTTCTTTCAGGCAAGCCGGTCGCGCAGGACCTCGCCTATCACGCCGCCTTCACCCTGCAGCTCGGCCTGATCGGCTGGCTCCTGTCCTATCTGATCGCTCTGCCGCTCGGCATCGTGGCCGGGTTCAGGCCCGGCGGCTGGATCGACCGGACGAGCGATGCGCTCGCCGTGACGCTCGCCTCGCTGCCGACATTTCTCGTCGGCATCGGGCTCATTACGCTTTTTGCGCTCACCTTGCGCTGGCTGCCACCGGCGGGCTTCCGCACGGCCGCGCATATGGTCCTGCCAGCATTGACGCTGGCGCTCTCGCTGGTGGCCTTCTCGATCCCCGTCATCCGCAACGCGGTGGTGGAGGTTCGCTCGGCCTACTTCATGACCTATGCGCGGGTGAAGGGCCTGAGCCCGGCCGCCGCTTTCCGTCATCACGGGGTGCGCAATGCCGCGATCCCGGTCGTGACCTATGCCGCGCTGCAATTCGCCTTCGTCATCGACGGCTTCGTGGTCATAGAGACGCTGTTCAACTATCCGGGCCTCGGCGAATTGCTGGTCAAGGCGCTGATCGCGCGCGATGTGCCGGTCATCATGGGGGCAGGCCTCATGATCGGCTTTGCCTTCGCGGTGGTGAGCCTGCTGGCCGATCTCCTGCGCCTCTGGCTCGATCCGCGCGGCTTCGCGGAGGCGCGCTCGTGAGCCGCGCGCTCGACCGGCCACGCATCCGGCGCCTGCCGGCGATCATCTGGCCGCTCGCCGCGCTGGCCGGCCTCGCGGTTCTCGGCCCCCTGCTCGCTCCGCATGACCCCGACATGCAGGATCTGATGCGGGTCATGGAGGCGCCAGGTACCCGCCACCTGCTCGGCACCGATCATGTCGGGCGCGACATCCTCTCGCGTGTGCTCAGCGGCGCGCCCCACTCGCTCGGCCTCGCGGCTCTCTGCGTGGCGCTGGCTTCCGGCACGGGCGTCGCGCTGGGGCTCATCGCGGCCAATGGCAACCGCCTCGTGCGGGCCCTGATCATGCGGCTGGCCGATCTCATGCTGGCCTTTCCGGGCCTGCTCCTGGCCCTGCTGTTTTCCGGCTTCATGGGCGGAGGCCTGTGGCCGATGCTGATCGGGCTCAATCTGGCGCTGTGGCCGCAATATGCCCGCATGACCGAGGCCGCCGCCACCGGGGTGCTGCGCGAGGGTCATGTGGAGGCCGCGCGCCTCGCCGGCTTCCCCGAGCGGACGATCGTGATGCGCCATGTGCTGCCACACGTGCTGCGTGCCGTGATGCCCTTGGCCACGCTCGGTGTCGGGCAGGCGATCATGTCGATATCCGCGCTCGGCTTCCTGGGACTTGGCCTGAAGCCGCCCACGCCGGAATGGGGCGCGATGATCATCGAACTCCTCCCCTATCTCGCGGAAGGCTTTGTGCAGATGGCGGCTCCCTGCACGATGATCTTCCTCTCGGTCCTGACCGTCAGCCTGACCGGCCGCGCGCTCGCGGCGAAGGAGCGGCCCCATGCCGATGGCTGACCGTGCCCTCGAAATCGCAAACCTCACAATCCGGGATCCAGGTGGCCGGGAGCTGGTCAGCGACGTGACGCTGGCGATCCCGCGCGGGGGCGTGCTGACGCTGATCGGCGAGACCGGCAGCGGCAAGAGCCTGATCGCCGAAGCCGTCTTCGGGCTGTTGCCACCCACCCTTTCCGCGACCGGCACGATCCGCGTCGCTGGACATGATCGCGTCCCGGCGGGCGAGCGGATGCGGCTTGCCGCGCTCTGGCGCGAGCAGATCATGCTGATCCCGCAGGAGCCGTCTGCCGCACTCGATCCCACCATGCGGGTCAAGCGGCAGATGGCGCTCGCGGGCCTTGCGGAAGACGCCATCGCACCGGCGCTTGCGGCTTTCGATTTGCCCGGCTCGACCGGCGATGCCTATCCTTTCTCGCTCTCGGGCGGCATGGCGCAGCGCGTGCTCGTCGCCTCCGCGCTCTGCGCGGGCGCGCCGATCATCGTCGCGGACGAACCGACCAAAGGGCTCGACGCTCATCGAATCTCACAAGCCATCGCAGCCTTGCGACATCTGGCGGCGGCAGGTCGCAGCCTGGTCGTCATCACGCATGACCGCCGGGTGGCGGAGGAGCTGGGCGGCGAACTGGCGCTGATCCGCAATGGCCGGATCGTCGAGCAGGGTCCGGGGGCGGCCGTCCTTGCCGCGCCGTCGAGCGCGTACGGAAAGAGCTGGCTGGCGGCCGATCCACGGCACTGGCCCCGCTGCCGGCGCTGCTGCGACATGGATCAGCTCGCGCTGTCGGGCCATGACCTCGCCTTTGGCTGGACCGGGCGGCCCCTTCTCTTCCGTGACCTTGACCTTCACCTGCCCAAAGGCGGGATCCTCGCCGTCACGGGTCCGAGCGGTAGCGGCAAGAGCACGCTTGGCGATGTCCTGCTCGGACTCAGGCGTCCGCTCGCCGGCAGTGTCGAATGGGGCGGGGTCGATATCGTCGCCGATCATTCCGCCATCCGCCCGCAGCGGCAGCGTTACCAGAAGCTGCATCAGGACCCGATCAGGGCCTTCATTCCACATCTGACGCTGGGGCGTCAGTTCCGCGCGCTGGAGGAGGTGAAGGCGGGCCTGACCATCGCGCGCGACCTGCCGCCGCTCATCGAGCAGCTCAAGCTCAGTCCTGCGCTGCTGGACCGGCTGCCGGATGAGATCTCGGGCGGGGAAGCCCAGCGGCTGGCACTGGCGCGTCTTGTTCTTCTCGATCCCGTCGCGATCGTGGCGGATGAGCCGACCTCGCGGCTCGATCCCGTCGTCCAGCGCGAGACGATGCTGATGTTGCGAAGCCTCGTCGACACACGCCGGATCGGCGTCATTCTCATCAGTCACGACAAGGCATTGACCCAGGCCATCGCTGACGAGGAACTCAACCTCGGGCAAAAGCGATAGGGCTGTCTGTGCAAGACCCATGGGCTTGCGCGCAGACAGGGCGGATCGCGCCGCATACGCCAGTCAATGGCCGATCGTCAGGATGCGCCCGCCGGCTGCGGCGGCATCCGCCTCGTCATGGGTCACGAGAAGTGTCGGCAGGCCGACCGCGCGGCCATGGGCGAAGACGAAGGCCCTGATCTCGTCGCGCAGCCGGGCGTCGAGCTTGCCGAACGGCTCGTCCAGCAGCAGGGCGCGGGGCGTTGCGACGAGCGTGCGCATCAGCGCCACGCGCGCCCGCTGCCCACCAGACAGCGTGGCGGGGTCGCGGTCGGCGTAGCCGGTGAGATCCGCCCGCGCCAGCGCGTCCTCGACGGCCCTTCTGCGGGCCGACCTTCCGCGCAAGTCCGCTCGAAGGCCGAAGGCGATATTGCCGCCAACGGAGAGATGCGGAAACA
>JBIPLL010000321.1:0-4070 GCA_044368425.1 Beijerinckiaceae bacterium | reverse complement strand
CAGCAGGTCGTCCTGAAACAGGATGCCGAGCCGCCGGCGCTCCGGCGGCAGGCCCAGCAGGCTCTCGCCCCCGATCCGGGCCTCGCCGCTCGCCGTGAAGGCGCGGTCAAGAAAGCCGCCCAGCCAGGCGAGCAAGGTGGATTTGCCCGATCCGGACGGTCCCATGATGGTCACGATCTCTCCGGGCTCCACGCGGAGATCAAGCGGCGGGATCAGTACGCGCGCGCCCAGGGTGATCTGAACGCGCGTCAGTTCGAGCGCGCCTGTCATGCCAGCCCCCTGCGGTTGCGAAACAGCATGCCCGGCAGGATGAGGGCAGCCAGATACAGGGTGAGCGGAAGGGCCGCCTGCAAGGTCGCATAGACGCCGAGAACGCGCCGGTTTGCCCCCGACGACAGCGTCACCGCTTCGGTCGTGAGCGTCGCGATGCGCCCTGAGCCGGCAAACAGGGTTGGCAGGTACTGCGCGACGCTGACGGCAAAGCCCACCGCCGCCGCGATCAGGACCGGTCTGGTCAGCATGGGCAGCTTGATGCGAACGAAGGCCCGGTTCGGCCCCATGCCGAGCGCCGCCGCACTGCGCACGAAACGCGGATCCAGCGCGCGAAACGGATCGGCCAGGCTGAGAAAGACATAGGGCAGGACAAACAGCAGATGCGCCCAGATGACCGCTACAAGCGTGCCATCGAGACCCATCCGCACCAATGCGACCTGCGCACCGAACAGGAACGCGATCTGCGGCACGAGCAGCGGCAGATAGAGCAGCCACAGCGCACCCGTGCCCGACCTGCGGCCAGCGCGCTGCTCGTGCTCGAGGCAGAGCAATGCGAGAACAAGCGCAAGCAGCGTGGCTGAAAGGCCAATCCCGACCGTGAGCCAGAAAGGCCGTGCAAGGTCACTGCCGAGGCTCAGCCAGGGCTCTGCCGTCAACAAGGTCGGCACTGCGTCCGGGAAGCGCCATTGCGCGGTCACCGACCAGAGGAGCATTCCGCCGATTGCCAGCGCGGCAGCCGCAGCAGCGCCGATCGCCATCAGGGCGGCTGCGCCCGCTGCCGCTCCTGTCGGATCATGCCGGATGCCGCGATGCAGCCAGGCACGCCCGGCATGCCCGACGACGATTTCGGCGACGCGCCACAGGCCGATGGCGGCAAGCACGATGACGAACTGGAAAACGGCGGCGGCGGCGGCGCGCGGATAAAGCGACAGATCGTAGTCCAGAAACCAGCGGGTGGCCTGCACGGCCAGTGTGGGTGGAGTGCCCGGCCCCAGGATCAGTGCGACATCGACAACCGAGAGCGAGAAGGCGAGCACGGCAAGGACCGGCAACCTGATCTGCGGATAGATCTGCGGCAGCACCGCCGCAAGCCACGCCTTTGCCGGGCCATAGCCAAGGGCGCGTGCCACAGCGACGCTCTCGCGCACGCGGACCTGCGCCGAGGCACCCACGATCATCAGGACGAGATAGGCCACCTCCTTGAGCAGGAGGCCGCCGATCAGGGACAGGCCAAAGGGATCGCGGACGGTCACGAGCGCCGGCGGGCGCGTCCAGCCTGTCAGTTCCGGCGAGATCATGCGGGCAATCCAGCCCGATGGCAGGATCAGGAACGCGAAGCCGATCGCAATCGCGGCATGTGGCGTCGCGAGCAGCGGGGCCAGGAGACGCTGGAGCCTTGCCATCCATGGCCGGGCATGCGCCATCGCGCAGAAGCCCAGCGCGAGCGCGAGCGACAGGATGGTTGCGCCAAGCCCGGTCACGAGCGTCAGCCGCACCGAGTCGCGAAAGCCGGGCGTCGCAAAGAGATCGTGCCAGGGCTGAAGCGACGGGGCGACCAGCCCAAGCGCCGGCATGTAGCCGAATGCGGGCAGGACCGTGCCGACCAGCCCGGCGCCAATCGGCACCAGACAGAGAGCCAGCGTCAGGACGGGCGCGAGGCGGAGCATCAGTGCGGCCGTCAGCGCACGGACCGCCGCTCCCAATCGGCCGTCAACCGGGTCATCCAGGAGGGATGAGGCTCCGGCAGGGGTGCTCCCAGCATCGCATTGGTCGGCAGCGCGGGATCGGCCGAAAGATCGCGAAAGCGCGCGCGGTCGGCGGCCGGGAGCCTGTCGAGATCCAGAACGGTGAAGTTGCCCATATGCCTTGGATCCTGCGCACGCGCCTGCGTCGCAGGCTCCATCAGGAAGTTCGACACGACCATCGCAGCTTCCTTGTTGGCGGCGTTGTAGGGGATGGCGACGAAGCTGGTATTGCCGATCGTGCCCCGCTCCAGCACATGAACGCGCGCCGTCGGCGGCAGGAGGCGGCTGGAGATGGCCACGGCGGCCTCTGCCGGATTGAACGAGATCAGAAGATCGATCTCGCCATCGTTCAGCAATTGCCGCTGCGCCGGCCCGCTCTCCGGAAACTCGCGCCCCTCTCGCCAGAGCAAAGGCCGCAGCGTGTCGTGCCATGCCCACAAGGTTCCGGTTGCAGCAGCAAAGTCGTCATCGGTCGCAGGGCGCTGGAGGATGCCGGGATCGGGGGCGAACTCGTGCAGCGCCTGCTTCAGGAAGGTCGCGCCGAGGAAATTGCGCGCGTTCGGATAGGTCAGGCGACCGGGATTGCGGCGCGCAAAGTCCACCATTGCGGCCATCGAGCGCGGCAGGTCTTCACGTCGTGTCCGCGCCTCGTCATAGACGAACACCATCTGTGCCATGCGCCAGGGGGCGGCGAGCCCCTCAACCGGAACCGTGAAGTCAACGATATTGGAGCGTTTGCTCACGGTATCGACATAGGTCCAGTTCGGCAGGCCCTCGACGAAGGGGCCGAACAGCAGGCCCTGCGTCTTCATGGCGAGAAAATTCGGACCATTGATCCAGATGAGGTCGACGGAGCCGCCCGCGTTGCGACCGGCCTGACGCTCGGCCACCACACGGGTCACGGCCTCGGCGGTATCGCGCAGGCGCACGTGGTTGATCGTCACGCCAAAAAGGCGCCGGGTCTCCTCCCCGGCCCATGCGATGAAGGCGTTGGTGCGCTCATCGCCACCCCACGCGTTCCAGAACACGGTCTGGCCCCGGGCGCGGGCGAGGATATCGGCCCAGGGGCGGGTCTCGCGCGCCCACGCCGTCTTCGGCGCAAGCGCGATGGCTGCCGTGGCGACCAGAAAATGTCGGCGATCCATGCCTGCCTCCGGCTCAAGCCACGTCCGCAAGGCGCTTCACGCGCCGCCGCTCGCGCGCCTGTTCGATGACCTGCCCCAGCACCTGCTCGTGGAAGCGGTCGCAGCCGATGCACAGGTTCTTGTAGGGCTGCCCCTTGGGCGTCACCGTTTTCGATTCCTCGATGAAGCGCGCCTTCGACCAGCCATAGGCAAGGCCCATCTTGTCCGGCTCGCCGCGATTGATCGCCTCGAAGGCCGGAACGCCAGCCAGGCTGTCGAGAATGTCGATCAGGCTGTCCTCCAGCAGATTGCCGACGGGAATCTTCGTCTTGATGCAGCAGGGATAGACCGAGCCGTCCGGCTCAACCGACACTTCCGAACCGGAATGGCGGTGGTTGAGGAAGCCGAGGCCGCCGGACCAGCGATTGCAGAAATTGTCGTCGAGGCTTGCGGTCGACAGGCCGTTTTCCCAACCGCGGCCGCGCGGCCAGATCTTGCCGATCCAGCTGTCTTCCGAGGCCCCGAAGACGTTGAACAGCGGGCCTTCCTCCTCGTGCCATTTCCGGTTCACCCCAGCCGAGACGCCGGAGCGGCGTATTCCGAAGCGGGTGAACAGCTCCGTGAGTTCGGCCACGAAACGCTGCTGCTTTTCCGGCGTGTCGATGCCGACATGGAAGCGGTCGGTCGAGGCGATGGAAATCATGTAGACGCCGCGTGACAGCAGATCCTCGACGATGGCCGGCGTCAGGATGTCGCCCGTCGTCTGGACCACGATCTTGACGCCGCCCTGGGCCCGGTACTTCTGGTTGAGGGCGTCGATGACCTTGTAGGTGACCTCGGTGCGGACCGGATCGATCAGGCACTCGCCGCCCGACAGGATGACGCGCCCGATCTTTTCTCTTGGCCGACCATCTTCGTCCAGATCCTC
>JBIPLL010000123.1:0-6992 GCA_044368425.1 Beijerinckiaceae bacterium | reverse complement strand
GCACGCACCGGGAAACGATTCCGCACTCACAATTTGAATGGTGACTCATAATTCATTTCATGCGAATGTCGGACCATGCGCGATATCGAATTGTCTCGCCGCGACAGTGGGAAAGCCGCCCGCATCACCGCCTTGCTCCGCGATCTTCTGGTCGTGCGCAGGGCAGAGGAGCGCCTTGCCACGATGTTCGCCGATGGCGAGGTGCCGGGCTTCATCCATCTGAGCATCGGCCAGGAGGCCGTGTCCGTCGGTGTCATGCGCGCCCTTGACGCGCAGGACACGATCGCCTCGACCCATCGGGGCCACGGGCATGCCATCGCCAAGGGAATGCCGCTCGAAGGCTTCTTCTCGGAACTCCTCGCGAAGAACGAGGGGCTGTGCCGCGGACGGGGCGGGTCCATGCATGTCGCCGACATGTCGGTCGGCATGCTGGGTGCGAACGGGATCGTGGGGGCCGGGCTCTCGATCGCGCTCGGCAGCGCCTTGGCTCACAAGACGCTGGGCCGCAAGGCCGTCGCTGTCGCGTTCTTCGGCGACGGCGCGCTGGCCGAAGGGCTCGTTCATGAATGCATGAACCTCGCTGCCCTGTGGAAGCTGCCGCTTCTCTTCGTCTGCGAAAACAATGGCTGGGGCGAGTTCCGGAAGACCTCGGAGCAGCTTGCATTCGCGCTGGGCGACCTCGCCGCAGCCTACCGGATTCCCCACCACCTCATTGACGGCAACGACGTGGTGGCTGTCGCCGAGGCGGCAGAGACGGTCGTGCAAGGCATCCGCGAGGGCGGCGGCCCCGCCGTCATGGAATGCATGACGTCGCGCGTCCGCGGTCACTTCGAGGGCGATGCCCAGAAATATCGCGATCCCGACGAACTCGACGCCCTGGCGCAGCGCGATCCGATCCGGGTCGCCTGCGAGCTTCTGGCCGCATCCGGCGTCAATGATCCCGATCTCGAAGGGCTGACCCGGGAGGTCGATGCCGTGATCGAGGCGGCTGTCGCGGCAGCGCGGCGCGGGACCGATCCCGACCCGCTGGCGGCGCGGGCGGACGTCTATACGCACGGAGCGGTTGCGTGAGCGAGATCCGCTATCTGAAGGCCGTGAACAATGCGCTCCTGGACGCCATGGAGGCCGATCCGACGGTCATCCTGATGGGCGAGGATGTCGGCGAGGCCGGCGGCCCCTTCGGCGCCAGTCGCGGCCTTCTCGCGCGCTTCGGCCCCGCCCGCGTGCTCGATGGCCCGATCTCCGAAGCCGCGCTGGCCGGCGCGGCCGTCGGCGCGGCCATGAGCGGCCTGCGCCCTGTGGTCGAGATCATGTTCATGGATTTCACCACGCTCGTCATGGATGCGCTGGTCAATCAGGCGGCGAAGGCGCGCTTCATGTTCGGCGGGCAGACCTCCGTGCCCATGGTGCTGCGCACGCCGCATGGCGGCGGACTGGGCGCCGGGCCGCAGCATTCGCAATGTCTCGAGGCGTGGTTCGCCCATGTGCCGGGGCTGAAGGTCGTCTGCCCTTCCGATCCCGCCTCGGCCTATGGCCTGCTTCGGGCCGCGATCGCCGATCCCGATCCTGTCGTGTTCGTCGAGAACAAGGCGCTCTACGCCATGAAAGGCGAGATCGCCGACCCGCCCGCGCCTTATGCGATCGGTCGGGCCGTGATCCGCCGTCCGGGCAAGGACGTGACGATCGTGGCCTATGGGGCAGCGGTGCACACCGCCATCAGCGCGGCCGAAAGGCTCGCCGAACGGGGCGTCGCGGCCGAGGTGGTCGATCTGCTCAGCCTGCAGCCCTGGGACGAGGCGGCTGTCCTTGAATCCCTGTCCCGGACCCATCGCCTCGTCATCGTCCATGAGGCGGTCGAGGCATTCGGCGTGGGCGCCGAGATCGCGGCTCGGATGGCGCAGGTGGGCTTCGACGAACTCGACGGACCGATCATGCGGGTCGGAGCGCCCTTCATGCCGGTGCCGTTCTCGAAAGGTCTCGAAGCCTCCTACATGCCCTCGGTCGAAGCCGTCCTTCAGGCGGTCGACAAGACGCTCGAATAGGGAGAGGCGGGTGTCCGAGGCCAACCCACTCCTGATGCCGAAGCTCGGCCTGACCATGACAGAGGGGTTGCTGGCCGAATGGCGCGTCGCCCCGGGCACGCAAGTGCGCCCCGGCGACGTTCTCTTCGTCGTCGAGACGGAAAAGATCGCGACCGAAATCGAGGCGACAGCCGAAGGCAGGATCGAGACATTGCTCGTCGAGCCCGGTCAGACCGTCCCGGTCGGTTCCCCGGTTGCGCTATGGACGGGTCCGGCTCCCGGCGGCGATGCCGGTCCGGAGCACATGGCAGCCCCGGCCGAAGCGCCTGTTCCGGTCGCAGCAGCGCCGGTACCAGCCGGGTCGTCTGACGGGCGGATCGTCGCGACGCCGCTTGCCCGCCGCCTCGCGCGACAGGCGGGAATCGAATTGTCCGTCTTGCGGGGAAGCGGTCCCCGCGGCCGGATCAAGGCAGCCGATGTCGAGGCAGCCAGCGCGGCTGCAGCGCGTACCCCGGCGCCGGCTCCGGCGCCTGTGGCGAGCGCGGCCCCGCGGGCGGCATCCGGGACCGTTCGCGCCCCCACCACGGTGGAGCGGATCGTGGCAGACCGCCTGTCGCTCTCCAAGCGCACGATCCCGCATTTCTACGTGCTGGCGGATGCCGACGTCACCGAGCTTGAGCATGTGCGGGCCGAGTTGAATGCAGACAGGACCGGCACGCGCATCACGATCAACCATTTTGTCATCGCCGCCACCGCTGCAGCCCTGCGCGCCTACCCCGAATTCGCCTGCCGTTGGACCGATGCCGGGATCGAGACGCTGCCTGCGGGAGCCGTCGGTGTCGCGGTCGATACCCCGCGCGGCCTGATGGTGCCGGTCCTGCGCCATGCCGGAGCGTCGGGTATCGAGGCGATCGCCGATGCGGCGGGCGACGTTGTGGCGAGGGCGCGCGATGGCCGGCTGTCGCCCGATGACATGGCCGGCGCGTCCATCTCGATCTCGAATGTCGGCATGACGGGCGCCGCGATGCTGGTCCCGATCGTCGATCCGGACCAGTCGGCCATTCTCGGCGTCGGCGCGATCCGCTCGATCTTCCGGCCCGATGCGCAGGGACGGCCTGAACTTCGCCGGGAAATGGGGCTCGTTCTCTCCTGCGACCATCGAGTCTTCGACGGCATGCGCGCGGCACGTTTCCTTGACGCGATCGTCGAGGCCCTGCGCCATCCCGTGCGCGCGATCCGGACGCCCGCGACCTCCCGCGGCTGAGCCGGCCCTCGCGCGGGCAGCCCCCAAATACATGAACCGCCAATGCAAAACGGCCATCGAAAGCCGATGGCCGTCCTGTTGCGCGAGACCCTGACCGGGAGCGCGATGCGCGCCCGGATGAGGGGAGGGGGCCAGATGGTCCCCCTTATGCGAGTCCGGCCTTGACCACGGGCGTCGGCACGAAGCGCACCAGCACCTCGTCGCCTTCCTGCACGCCGAGCACCCGGCGCCCGAAAGCGTCCATCGGGATTTCACCCGCCTTGCCAGCGGTGATCCGCACCCAGGCGCGCAGCGGGGCCGGGTGCTTGCCATACATCTCGATCAGGTCGTTTGCGCGCACGCCCAGTGCGTCGGCATCCTTCTGATCGAGATCGAGCACCCGCCGCTTGCCCTTGGCGCCGACATACGGTTCCGCGCCATCGTGGTTGCGGACCCTGAACGTCTTGCGCCCGGCCGCGATGACGGCACGCCGCTTGCGCGTTGCGTCCTCGTCGACTGAGCCGTCCTGCCTGAGCACGACGCCATAGACTTCGGCGGCCGCCTCCCGCGAGACATAGCCGTAATCGACATCCGCAACGACCCGTGCAGGCTCCCGCTCCAGGGGATCGCCATAGCCGCCGCCGCCGGACGAGCGGATCACGACGACTTCGTTCCGGAAGATCGGAAAGCCGGTAACCTTGCCAGGTGTGGCGAAGTCGGACAACTCGCCGTCGCGGTCGATCGACAGATGATAGGGCTTGCCGGAGCCGCCCTTGAGCACGCCCCATGGCGGGATGACGGCGCGGTCGCTGAGCACGGAATAATGCCCCTCGTCGTCGAGGAGTTTCACCCGACGAACGAGGCCGACGCCGCCACGGAACTTGCCCGGGCCGCCGCCATCGGTGCGAAGGGTGCAGCTCTCGATGATGAGCGGCATCTCGTTCTCGATCGATTCCACATTGTGGATCGAAGGCAGGTTGCCGAAGTCGATATTGACGAAGGCACTCGGGCCGTCCGCGTCGCTGAGCCCGCCATTTCCGCCTGCAGGTGACTCGTAATAGACATATTGGCGGTTGCGCCGCTTGTTCCAGCCGCCGATCGCGTTCGGGAACGAACTGCCGCACAGGTCGCCCGAAATCTTCTCGGGGATGATCTGCGCCAGGGCCCCCAGCGTGACAGAGACGCCACGCTTGCGGACTTCGCCATGCGCGCCGGCTGGCGCATCGAGGGCGACGTTGAAGATCGAGGCCGGCGGTGCCTTGAGCGTGATCGGTCGGAAAGCGCCTTCATTGACGGCGCCGCCCGGATCGAGGGTCGACTTGACCGCGACGAAGACGCCCGCACCGGCGACGGCCAGCGAGTTGTTCACGACGCCGGGAACCTGCGGATTCGTGCCCTCGAAATCGGCGGTGATGTGATCGCCCGCGACAGTCAGCTTGATCCGCGCCAGGACGGGATCGAGCTTCCCGGCATTGAAGAACTCGAGATAGTCCTCGTAGTAGTAATCGCCGTCCGGCAATTCGCGGATCTTGTCGCGCAGCCGGCGCTCGGTCCGGTCGAGGTTGATCGCCACGGCGTCGGCGACTTTCTTCGGGCCGTACTTGTCGACGATCTTGCGAATGCGGTTCTCGGCCACCTTGCAGGCGCCGAGCGAGGCATTGAGATCGCCCTCGCGCTCCTCGGGCACGCGCATATTGGCCATCAGAAGCGACATGGCCGCCCGGTTGGGCTTGCCTTTCTCGTAGATCTTGATGGGCGGAATGCGCACGCCTTCCTGATAGATATTCGTCGAGAGGCCCGAATAGCTGCCCGGCACCATGCCGCCGACATCCACCCAATGGGCGCGGACGGCGGGAAAGATCATGAGCTTCCCGTTCTCGTCGAAGACGGGCCACAGCAGGGTCACGTCGTTCAGATGCGTGCCGCCGCGATAGGGGTCGTTCAGAAGGATCGCATCGCCCGGGGCGAGGTCGTCCTTGAAGTCCTCGAACGCACAGCGCACGCCCCAGGGTAGCGGCAGGACGTGCCCCGGATGGTCCCAGGACTGCGCGACCATCTGCCCGTCAGGCCCGAAGAGGGCGCAGGAAAAGTCGTCGAATTCATAGATGACCGACGAATAGGAGGCGCGGATGATATTGGCCCGCATCTCGCGGACGATGGCGATGAGCCCCTCGCAGACCACTTCGAGCGTGATCGGATCGACGGCTTCAGTCTTGGCGATTTTCGTGTTCACGACGAAAGTCCTCGCTTGAATTGGATCCGGTCAGGCGCGCTCGAGCATGAGTTCGCCATGGGCGAGAACGACGGCCTTCCAGCCCGGAGGCAGAACGGTCGTCGAACCGCTCTCCTCGATGACGGCAGGGCCGTGCACGATCTCGTTGAGCACGAGGCGGTCGCGCTGCAGGACGGGCGTGTCGAGGAAGGCCCCGCCGAAATAGACCTTCCGGGTGCCAAGCCTGGCATCGGCGCGCGCAGCGGCCGGTTCCAGTCGATGCAGCGCCGGCTTGTCGACGACGCCGACCGCCGCGACGCGGAAATTGACGATCTCGACGCTGCTTCCGGTCCGGTGGCCGAAGCGGCGCTCATGCACCTCCCCGAACGCCGCGATCAGCCGTTCGACGGATGCATCCTCCGCCGCGAGATCGACATTGAGTTCCCAGCTCTGGCCGAGGAAGCGCATGCCGGCCGAGCGCCGCATCACCAGCCGGTCCGTCGGCACACCCTCCGCCGCGAGATCCTTCGCAGCCTGCACCTCGATCTCACGGAAGGCGGCATCAATGTCCGGCCACTTGCCCGGGCCGATCTGCATCGTGCGCGTCTTCACGTAGTCGCGCCGGATATCCGAGATGAGCGAGCCGAAAGCCGCAAAGTTGCCCGGTCCGAGAGGAACGAGGACGCGCGGGATCTCGAGTTCCTCGGCGATGGCGACCGAATGCATCGGGCCGGCGCCGCCATAGGGCAGCAGAGTGAAATCACGCGGGTCGAAGCCGTTGGCGATGGAGATCTGCTTGATGGCCGACACCATGCGCGCGACCGCGATGCGGACGATGCCGTCGGCCAGAGTGATCTCGTCGAGGCCGAGCCTGTCGGCCACCGGCTTTAGCGCGGCCATCGAGAGTGCGGGATCGAGGCTGATGCGTCCGCCTGCGAGCGGCGAGCTCGCCGCCAGGCGGTTGAGCACGAGATTGGCGTCAGTCACGGTGGGCTGCGTGCCCCCGCGTCCGTAGCAGGCCGGGCCCGGAGCCGCACCCGCGCTCTGCGGGCCGACCATCAGGATGTCACCGGAATCGATCCATCCGATCGAGCCGCCGCCCGCTCCCACCGCATTGATCTCGATCTGCGACGTCCGGTTCGCATATTCCGCGATCTTCTGCTCGTTCGTGACCGGGATCTTCAGGTTCTCGATCAGGCAGACATCGGTCGAGGTGCCGCCCATGTCGCAGGTGATGATATTGGGCACGTCCAGCAAGCCGCCGAGATGGACGGCAGCCGCCACGCCTCCCGCAGGGCCCGACAGCACGGTTGCGACCGGCAATTGCTTGGCCCGCTCGGCGGTCGAGACGCCGCCATTCGACGTCATGATATAGAGGTCGCGCTTGAAGCCCTTCTGCTCCAGCCCGCTCTTCAGGCGGGACAGGTAGCGGCCCATCAGCGGTCCGATATAGGCGTTGAGAGCCGTCGTATTGAACCGCTCATATTCGCGGAACTTCGGCAGGACGTCGGAGGAC
>JBIPLL010000094.1:0-7892 GCA_044368425.1 Beijerinckiaceae bacterium | reverse complement strand
AAGGCGAGCATGGCCCTGACCTGCTCCGCCATCGAGAGCTTTGCAGCCTTCGGAACGCCCGCGGGATCGCGCTCGCGCTTCTCCTCCCATTCGGACAGCGTCCAGCCCGCCGGCAGGTAGCCGTTGAGCGGATCGTGGGCGGAGGTCTGGTCGGTGACGACATCGGGGCGGATGCCGCGCCTGACGAGATCGGGGAAGATCTCCGCCGCGTTGCCGAGCACGCCGACCGAGAGCGGCCTGCCCTTCGCATGGCTCGCCTCGATCATCTTCAGCGCCTCGTCGACGCTTCCCGCGCTTGCGTCGAGATAGCGGGTGCGCAGGCGGAACTCGATGGAGGAGGGACGGCACTCGACGGCGATCATCGAGGCGCCGGCCATGGTGGCGGCAAGCGGCTGGGCGCCGCCCATGCCGCCGAGGCCGCCGGTGAGGATCCACTTGCCCTTCAGGCTGCCGCCATAATGGCGCCGGCCAACCTCGGCGAAGGTCTCGTAGGTGCCCTGAACGATGCCCTGCGTGCCGATATAGATCCAGGATCCGGCCGTCATCTGGCCATACATCATCAGGCCGAGCTTATCGAGCTTGTGGAAGTGCTCCCAGTTCGCCCAGCCGGGAACAAGGTTCGAATTGGCGATGAGGACACGCGGCGCATCCGTATGGGTGCGGAACACGGCCACCGGCTTCCCCGACTGGACGAGAAGGGTCTCGTCGGGCTCGAGCGCGCGCAGGGACGCAACAATCTGGTCGAAGCTCGCCCAGTCACGCGCGGCGCGGCCAATGCCGCCATAGACGACAAGCGCCTCGGGCTTCTCGGCCACGTCGGGGTCGAGATTGTTCATGAGCATGCGCAAAGCGGCTTCGGCGCCCCAGGTCTTGCAGGTCATGTCCGTGCCGTGGGCAGCGCGGATGCGGCGGCTGTTGTCGAAGCGGGGATCGTGGGTCATGACAGCTTTTCCCGGGGAGCCTTGGCGGCGGCGTCAAGCAGCGCGCCAACGAGTTTCGACAGGTGATCGGCGGTTCGCGCCGCCCTTTCGGGCGCGAAGGACCAGGGTGGAGCCTCGTCCATGTAGGCCACCTGGACGAGTTCCATCTGCACCGCATGGACGTTGCGCGACGGATTGCCGTGGTGGCGCGTGATCCAGCCGCCCTTGAAGCGACCATCTGCAACCCAGGTCTCGCCCGTCGCAGCGAGCGTGGCCATGCCGGCCTCGCGGACGAGGGCATGACAGGAGCGCCCGCCATTGGTGCCCAGATTGAAGGTCGGCAGCAGTCCGTCGAACAGGCGCGGCACGACCGAGCGGATCGAATGGCAGTCGAAGAGCAGGCAGAAGCCGTGGCGGATCAGGGACCGCTGCACCGCGCCGGCAAGGGCAGCGTGAAAGGGCTCGAAATAATGCATCCGCCTGCGCTCGATCTCGGCCTGATCGGGCTCGTGGCCGGCCCGCCAGATCGGCTCGCCGTCGAAGGTCGTGGTGGGGCACAGGTCCGTCGTGGCCTGGCCCGGATAGAGCGAGGCCCCGAACGGATCGCGGTTCACGTCGATGACAAAGCGGCTGATGTTCTGGCGCACGACGCTCGCGCCGTAGCGGGCCGCGATCGGCGCATAGAGATCGTCGATCCACCAGTCGGTATCCGGCACGGACCGACCGAGATCGTTGAGGCATACGCTGACCGGCGGCGGGATCATGGTGCCGACATGCGGCTGGCCGAGAACGAGCGGGCCGTCGCCCTCGATGACAGTGATCGGGTTCATGCGATGTCCCACAGGCTGGTGCGTTCGTCCGCCGTCAGGCATGCGGCGAGCGAACCGTCACGAACGAGAGTGGCGGCGGCTTCCATCTCGCCGGAGATGGCGCGATCGCGGTCGAGGAAGGGGCTGACCGAACGGATCAGGGCAAGGGCCGCGCGCAGGCGGTCGCTCGTGGCGAGCGGTGCGCGCATGTCGACGGCTTGAGCCGCCATCAGGGCCTCGATGCCGATGATGCGTCCGAGATTCTCGGCCATGCCGCGCAGGCGGCGCGCCCCATGGGTCGCCATCGAGACGTGATCCTCCTGGTTTATGGAGGTCGGGATCGTGTCGATGACGGCGGGGTGGGCCTTCTGGCGGTTCTCGGAGGCGAGCGCGGCGGAGGTGACCTCGGCGATCATGAAGCCGGAGTTCAGCCCGGGCTCCTGCACGAGGAAGGCGGGGAGGCCCGAGAGCGACGGGTCGACCAGCAATGCGCAGCGCCGCTGCACGAGGTTGCCGATCTCGCAGGCGGCGAGCGCCAGCATGTCTGCAGCGAAGGCCACCGGCTCCGCATGGAAATTGCCGCCCGAGATGACCTCGCCCGTATCGGCCATGACGAGCGGGTTGTCGGTGACGCCGTTGGCCTCGCGGGCGAGGAGCGTGGCGGACTGGCGCATCACGTCGAGGCAGGCGCCCATGACCTGCGGCTGGCAGCGGATCGAATAGGGGTCCTGCACGCGCGGGTCGTCGGTCAGGTGCGAGCGCCGGATCTGGCTGCCCTCCATCAAGGCTCGCAGGATGGCGGCGGCATCGATCTGGCCCACCTGCCCGCGCAGCGCATGAATGCGCGCATCGAAGGGCGTGTCCGAGCCAGCCGCGCCGTCGACGGCGAGCGCACCCGTGACGAAGGCCGCACCCGCGCAACGCTCCAGCCGGAACAGGCCGTCGAGCGCGAGCGCGGTCGAGACCTGCGTGCCGTTCAGGAGCGCGAGCCCCTCCTTGGGGCCGAGGATGACGGGCGACAGACCCGCTTTGGCCAGAGCCTGTGCGCCGGACAGGCGCTGGCCGTCGACAAGCGCCTCGCCCTCCCCGATCAGCACGGCGGCGAGATGGGCGAGCGGAGCAAGGTCGCCCGATGCACCGACAGAGCCCTGGCCCGGAATGACCGGCAGGACATCGTGCCTGAGCATGGCCTCCAGCAAGGCCGTCACGGCCGGCTGGACGCCGGAGGCGCCGTGGGCAAGGCTCGCAAGCTTGAGCGCCAGAACCAGCCGGACGACAGGCGCCCCCAGCGGATTGCCGACACCGGCCTGATGCGAGCGCACGATATTGACCTGCAATTCGGCCAGCCGGTCGTGGTCGATGCGGATATTGGCAAGCTTGCCGAAGCCCGTATTCAGCCCATAGACCGCATCGTTGCCGCGCGCGGCGGCCAATAGACGATCGTGCCCGGCCGCGATGGCCGCATTGCAGGCGGGATCGAGCGCGGGACGAACCGTCCCTTCCAAGATCCCCCGCCAGAGCGCGAGACGGTTCGTGCCGGCGGCGATGCGCTGTTGCGTGGCCATGCCCTGCATGTTCAAGCCTTCCGCCAGCGGCGATGAAGCGGGTTGAAGCCAAGGCGGTAGACAAGCTCCGCCGGGCGCTCGATGGACCAGAGGCAGAGATCGGCCTGCCGCCCGGCGACGAGCGCGCCGAGATCGCCACGACCGAGCGCCTGCGCGCCGATCCGTGTGATGCCGAGCAGGCATTCCTCGACCGTCATGCGGAAGAGGGTCGCGGCCATGTTCATGGCCAGCAATGGCGAGGTCAGCGGCGCGGTGCCGGGGTTGCAATCCGTCGCGACCGCCATCGGCACGCCCGCAGCGCGGAAGGCGCCGACCGGAGGGGTGTGGGTATCGCGCAGCACGTAATACGCGCCGGGCAGCATCACGGCGACGGTACCGGCCCGCGCCATGACGGCGATGCCGTCCTCGCTTGCCCATTCGAGATGGTCGGCCGACAGGGCGTTGGCCTCGGCCGCGAGAGCGGCTCCGCCCGTATCGGAGAGCTGGTCGGCATGGAGCTTGACGCGCAGGCCCGCCGCATTGGCCGCGGCAAAGACCCTCGCGGTTTCCGCGGGCGTGAAGGCGATGCCCTCGCAGAAGGCATCGACCGCATCGGCGAGACCCTCGCGTGCGGCAGCCGGAATGATCTCGTTGCAGACAAGATCGACATAGGCTGCGCGGTTGCCCGCATATTCGGGCGGGACGGCATGGGCGGCCAGCAGGGTTCGTTCGATGCCGATATCGCGCACATGCCCGAGTTGGCTGGCCGCGCGCAGCTGGCGCAGTTCGACCTCGGGCGTCAGGCCGTAGCCGGACTTCACCTCGACCGTCGTGACGCCTTCCGCGATCAGGTGATCGAGGCGCGGCAGGGTCTGGCGTACCAGTTCCGCCTCGTCAGCGGCGCGCGTGGCGCGCACCGTCGACAGGATGCCGCCGCCGGCCCGCGCGATCTCCTCGTAGGAAGCGCCCGCCAGACGCATCTCGAATTCGGCGGCGCGGTCGCCGGCAAAGACGAGATGGGTGTGGCAATCGACGAGGCCGGGCGTCATCCAGCGGCCGTCGCAGCGGATTGTTTCCACCGCGTCCAGCGCGGGCGCCTCTGCAGCGGAGCCGACGAAGGC
Source organism: Beijerinckiaceae bacterium (assembly GCA_044368425.1). Taxonomy (GTDB): domain Bacteria; phylum Pseudomonadota; class Alphaproteobacteria; order Rhizobiales; family Beijerinckiaceae; genus JBIPLL01. The sequence goes on along the minus strand of JBIPLL010000094.1, from coordinate 3,498 downwards.
GATGCGGCCGCCATGGGTGGCGAGGACACCATGCTCGATGACACCGAGGCCCGGGCGACCGGGGTCCATCGTTGCCAGACGCACGTCCGTGAAGATCCGGTCGAAGCGCATCGCGTCCTCCTCTCGACGGCAGACAAGCAAAGCTGTATAGACAAGTCAAGCGACCTGAAGGCGGAGAGCGACGGCAATGGCGGCGGCTAAGGACGGAAGCACCACCTGGCTTTTCGAAACGGCCCTGACGCCTGAAGGCTGGCGCAAGGACGTGGCCATCACGATTGCAGCCGATGGAACGATCGGTGCGGTCGAGGCCGGCGCCTCGGCGGGATTGCGCGTAAGCGGCGCCGCCATTCCCGGCATTGCCAACCTGCATTGCCATTCCTTCCAGCGCGCCATGGCCGGGTTCACGGAGCGGGCGGGGCCGTCAGGCGACAGTTTCTGGAGCTGGCGCGATCAGATGTATCGCTTCCTCGACCGGATGGACCCCGATGACGCGGAAGCGGTCGCCGCCTTCGCCTATATGGAAATGCTCGAGACCGGCTTCACGACCGTGACCGAGTTCCATTATCTCCATCACCAGCCCGACGGGCGGCCCTATGACGACCGCGCCGAGATGGCGGGGCGCCATGTCGCGGCGACCGTGCAGACCGGGATCGGCATGACGATGCTGCCGGTCTTCTATGCCCATGGCAATTTCGGCGGCGCAGCCCCCTCGCCCGGCCAGCGGCGGTTTCTCAACGATGTCGACGGCTTCGCACGGCTTGTGGAGGCAACAGCCGACCACATGAAGGGAGATCCGCGCATGGTGCTGGGGATCGCGCCCCATTCGCTTCGCGCCGCCACGCGCGACGAGTTGCGCGCGGTGGACACGCTGCTGCCGGGCGGGCCACGGCATATCCATGTCAGCGAGCAGACCAAGGAAGTCGCCGATTGCCGGACCGCGCATGGCACGACGCCCATCGCGCTTCTGGCGGATACGATCGATCTGTCCGGACGCTGGTGCCTGATCCATGCCACGCATGCGACGGAGGGCGAGATCGAGCTGATCGCCCGAAGCGGTGCGGTCGTGGGCCTTTGCCCGGTGACGGAGGCCAATCTCGGCGACGGCATCTTTCCGGCCCGCGACTTTCTCTGCCGGGGCGGTCGCTTCGGGGTTGGCACGGATTCGAACGTGCTGATCGGGCTTGCCGAGGAATTGCGCCAGCTCGAATACAGCCAGCGCCTCGCCTTGCGGGAGCGTAACGTGCTGGCAGCCCCACTCGGCTCGACGGCACGGCGTCTCTTCGACGGCGCGCTCACGGGCGGCGCACAGGCAGCGGGCCTGCCGGAGCCCGGTCTGCGAGCCGGTGCGCGCGGCGACATCGTCGTGCTGGACAGTCAGGCCGCCGGATTGGCCACCCATGCCGAAGATGCCCTGCTCGACGGGTTCGTGTTCGGGTGTCGCGGCGGGATCATCCGCGACGTCATCGCGCAGGGCCGGCATGTCGTGAGCCATGGCCGGCACGTCCGGCGCGATGCCATCGAGCGCAGCTTCAGGGTCGCCATGACCCGCATGATCGGCGGCTGAGCGCCCTCCTCCCGGTCGAGCTTCCGTTCAGGCCCGCTCGCCTGCCGCCTCCTGCGGCGCGCCCGCGCCCTTGCGGATCTGGCGCAGCACGAAGAAGAGCGTGATCGCGGCCAGCGCGAGAATGAAGAGGGCGATGGGGCGGCCGAGGAAGATTTCCGGGCTGCCCAGCCCCATCACGAGGCTGCGGCGGAGGTTCGATTCCAGCATGCCGCCCAGGATGATCGCGAGCACGAGCGGCGAGACCGGGAAGCCGTTGCGCTGCATCAGCCAGCCGATGACACCAAAGACGAGCGTTACCCAGACATCGAACGGGTTGTTGTCGATGGCATAGGCGCCGACAAGGCTCAGCAGGCAGATGACGGGCACGAGAACGCGCCGGTCCACGCGCACGACGCGGGCAAAGATGCGCGCACCCATCAGGCCCAGCACCACGAAGGCGATATTGGCGCAGATCATGCCGGCAAAGATCTGGTGCACGAGGTCGGGCCGCTCCTGGAAGAGCATGGGCCCCGGCTGAAGATTGTGGATGGTCAGCGCGCCCATCAGCACCGCTGTCGCCGCATCGCCCGGCACGCCCAGCGTCAGCATGGGCAGCAGATCGCCGCCCGTCGAGCCGTTCTCGGCCGATTGCGCGGCTGCAACGCCCTCGGGCGCGCCCTTGCCGAAGCGCGACGGATCCTTGTCGGCGCGCTTGGCCTGCGCATAGGACAGGAAGCTCGAGGTTTCGGCGCCGACGCCCGGCGTCACACCGATGATGAGCCCATAGATGCACGAGCGCAGATAGATGCGCCACATGCGCAGGATTTCCATCAGCTTCGGCAGAACGTTGTGGACTGGTGGCGGCACGGGCGGAAGGACCCGCATCTGCTCGATCTGGCGAAAGGCCTCCGACAGCGAGAACAGGCCGATCATCACCGCGACGAAATTGAAGCCGCCGCTCAGCTCCGACTGGCCGAAGGTGAGGCGGGGGAAGCCGCCGATCGGATCAATGCCGATCATGCCGACGAACAGGCCGATCAGCACGGCAACGAAGCCGCGCAGCGGGGAGTTGCCGGCAAGGCTCATGGTCACGGTCAGGCCGAAGACCGCCAGAGCGAAGTATTCGGGCGCGGAGAAGCGCAACGCGACCGATGCCAGGAGCGGCGCGAAGAGCGTCAGCATGATCGCCGAGAACAGTCCTCCGATACCCGATGAAATGGTGGCGATGCCGATGGCCCGGCCCGCCTCCCCCTTCTGCGCCATCGGGTAGCCGTCGAGCAGGGTCGCGGCGGCAGCCGGCGTGCCGGGCGTGCGGATCAGGATGGAGGCAATCCCACCCGCATAGATGCCGCCCGCATAGATCGCGAGCAGCATGACGATGCCGGCAATCGGCTCCATCGAGAAGGTGAAGGGAATGAGCAGCGCGATCGCCATCGTGGCGGTGAGGCCCGGTATGGCGCCCACGACGATGCCGAGCAGCGAGCCGATGATCAGGAAGGGCAGGATCGCGGGGCTTGCAATTGCTGCGAACCCGGACAGGAGAAGCTGGCTGTCGAACATGGGCTGCCCGTTCGGGAACAGGGATCAGGGGCGCAGAAGCGGCGCGAGCAATCCCGCCGGCAGGGGCACGTTGAGCAGGCTGACGAAGATCAGCCAGATCGCGACCGGCGTTGCCAGCGCGAAGGGAATGGCCAGCCGCCAGGGCGCGCCGACGAGCCGCTGCAAGGCGAGGATGTAGAGCACGCCGGCGGGAATGAGCCCGAGCGGGTCGAGAAGCAGCGCCAGAACCATGGTCACGCCCACCGCCGCGAGCGCATCGCCGAGACGGTGGGCCGTGGCATCGCCGTCCTCGACAGGATCGGGACGGCGCAGCAGCACGAGACCCAGTCCCGTCGCGACCATGATGAGCGCCAGCGCGCGGGGCAGCACGACCGGGTTGCCGGCCACGTCGGCGG
>JBIPLL010000093.1:0-7925 GCA_044368425.1 Beijerinckiaceae bacterium | reverse complement strand
TATTCGCAGCATGCGGGCGTCGTTATCGTGGCCGACGGCACGCCGGAAGCCGCCCGGCGCCTTGAGCGCGTGCTGTGGAACGATCCGGGCACCGGCGTCATGCGGCACGCCGATGCCGGTTACGAGATCGCGCAGGACTGCGCGCGCGAACAGGGCCTCAAGCTGCCGGCGCTGGGCATCGGCACGTGACGGTGGCGGGTTCCCCGCCAGAATGAAGCAACGGGTTTTGACGGGCGCTGCAAGCCGGCTCACAGGACCGGCAGGCGCCAACCAGAGGAGAACGAACATGAAGCGTCGTGAATTCCTGAAGGCGGGCGTTGTCGGCACGGCCGGTGCCGCGACCCTCGCCACGCCGGCCCTTTCGCAGAACCGGACCGAATGGCGCATGGTCACCCTGTGGCCGCGCAACCTGCCCGGTCCCGGTGTCGCCGCCCAGAAAGTGGCCGACCGCATCACCGCCCTGACCGGGGGCCGCATCACGGTGCGTCTGTTCTCCGCCGGCGAGATCGTGCCGGCTCCAGGCGCCTTCGACGCCGTCGCTGCCGGAACCGCCGACCTCTATCACGGCGTGCCGTCCTTCTGGATTTCGAAGTCGCCCGGCATCGGCTTCTTCGGCTCCTTCCCCTTCGGCATGACGGCCTATGAGCAGCAGGCCTGGCTGATGCACGGGGGCGGGCAGACCCTCTATGACGAGATCTATGCCCGTTTCGGCGTGAAGCCCTTCAACACGGGCAATTCCGGCCCGCAATGGTTCGGCTGGTTCCGCAAGGAGCTGAAGACGATCGAGGATTTCCGCGGCATCCGCTTCCGCACCGCGGGCCTGGGCGGCGAGATGTTCCGGCGCGCTGGCGCCTCGGTGGTGACGCTGCCGGCGGGCGAGATCTTCTCCGCGCTCCAGTCGGGCACGATCGACGCGGCCGAGTTCCTCGGGCCGTTCTCCGATGCGCCGCTCGGCCTGCACCAGATCGCGAAGAACTATTATTATCCTGGCGTGCAGGAGCCGTCCTCGGCTGAGGAAATCGGCATCAACCTTGCGCGCTGGAACGCTCTCCCCGACGATCTGAAGGCCGCCGTGCGGTTTGCCTGCGCGTCGGTCGCCGAGGAGATCACGACCGAATACGACGCTCGCCATCCGATCGCGCTTGCGCAGCTCATCGCGCAGCATGGCGTCACTGCCCGCGAAGTGCCCCGGGATCTCCTGATCGCGCTCGGCAATTCGGCTGGCGAGATGCTCGCCGAATATCGGGCCCACACCGACCCGATGGTGAAGAAGATCGCGGATTCCTATGCCGAGTTCCGCAACCGGTCGCAGGCCTACATGCTGCAATCCTATGCGGGCAACTTCAACGCACGGACTCTTCCGATCAAGTGGGGCTGAGCGGGCCGACGCTGGCCAATGATGCGACGGGGCGCATGTCGTGCCCCGTCGATGACTCGGACGAGAGCAACTGACATGGGTCATCTTCTCAAGATCGCGGATGTGATCGACGCAATCAGCTATCGGATCGGCCATGTCGTGAAATGGCTGGCGGTTTCGCTTGTTCTGATCCAGTTTGTCGTTGTACTGCTACGCTACGCCTATAGTTCCAGTTTTATCTGGATGCAGGAGAGCGTGATCTATGTGCATGCCACGTTGTTCATGATGGCAATCGGCTATACATATCTGATTGATGCGCATGTTAGGGTCGACGTCTTTTACGCACGCTGGTCCTCTCGAGCCAAAGCCCTTGCCGACCTGATCGCCGTGCTTGTCACCGTCCTGCCGTTCTGCGTGCTGATCATCTGGTCGAGTTGGGGCTATGTCGTTACGTCTTGGCGGCTGGGCGAGGGGCCGATGGCCGTGGGTGGCCTGCCGCTGACGTCTTGGCTCAAGAGCCTGATTCCGCTGATGGCTGTTCTGCTGGGCGTGCAGGCGCTGTCGATCGCAATACGCGCGGCAGCCGTGGTCTCTGGCTGGCCCGTCGAGGTTTTTCCCCGTCGCCCCGTCGTTGTCGAACCGGTCTGAGGAAAAACGGTGATGTTGCTGTCGATCGGTTCGATCCTCGATCTCCTCATGATGGTCGCCCTGTGCACGCTGATAATGCTCGGCGTTCCCGTGGTCTTCATCCTGACCGGGTGCGCCGTCGTTTTCGCGTTGCTCGGCGTCGCTTTCGGCGCCTTCGACGTGTTTCTGCTGGGAGCCTTGGCGCAAAGGCTATTCGGCACCATGACGAGCGAGGTCCTGATCGCCATCCCTCTCTTCATCTTCATGGGGATGATGCTTGAGAAATCGCGTATCGCTCCCGAACTGCTGGAGGCGATGGGGCGTCTCTTCGGCTCCGTCCGTGGCGGTCTCGCGGTCTCGGTCTCGATCGTCGGTGCCTTGCTCGCGGCCTCCACGGGCATCGTGGGGGCGACGGTCGTAACCATGGGCCTGATCGCACTGCCCGCTATGATGCGCCGAGGGTATGATCCCGCCTTTGCCAGCGGCTCTGTCTGCGCTGCCGGCACGCTGGGCCAGATCATTCCGCCATCGACTGTGATGGTGATTCTCGGCGAGGTCTTGGCCAGCGCCTACCAGCAGGCCCAGCTCGCCCAGGGCAAGTTCTCCATCGAGACGATTTCCGTCGGACAATTGTTCGCCGGCTCGATGATTCCGGGTCTGATGCTCGCAAGCCTCTACATCATCTATCAGCTGGGTTTGTGCTGGCTTAAGCCCGAGGTGGGCCCCGCAATTCCGCGTGATGCCGCGAACAGGATGAGCGGACGCCAAATTTTCGCCGCCCTCGCTCCCCCGATCGTGCTCATCGTCGCAGTGCTCGGGTCGATTCTGGGCGGGATCGCGACGCCGACCGAGGCTGCATCCGTCGGTGCCGTGGGCGCAGCACTTCTAGCCGGGCTGAGGCTCGATCCCGCCCGCCCGTTTCCGATCTATGGCGCGTTCGTCGGTTGCGTGGGTCTCGTCATTCTCGCCTCGAGCTTCGACATGCGCATCGGACGCGCGGCAGTGCCCGCCGATGACATGATTGCACTTTGGCTCTCGCTGCCATGCGTGGTGCTGGTCGCTTGGGGTGTGGGTGTGGCCCTCAAGCGCGCATTCGCGAAAGACATCCTGCCAGGCGTTTCGCATTCGACCATGACCGTCACGGCCATGATTTTCGCCACCCTGATCGGAGCGACACTTTTCAGCCTCGTCTTTCGTGGCCTTGGCGGCGACGAGATGGTCAAGGCGTTTCTGGAAGGATTGCCGGGCGGAAAATATGGCGCCCTATTCGTCGTCATGCTGGTGGTGTTCGTCCTCGGCTTTCCGCTGGATTTCGTTGAGATCGTGATCATCGTGGTCCCGATCGTCGGGCCGGTTCTGCTCCAGATGGATATTGACCCGATCTGGCTCGGGGTCCTGCTCGCCATGAACCTTCAGACGAGTTTTCTTACGCCGCCATTGGGTCCGACGCTGTTTTACATCCAGAGCGTGCTCCCGCCATCGGTCAAGACTTCTCAGGTCTACCGGGGTGTCACACCATTCGTCATTCTGCAGCTTATCGGTCTCGGACTGGTCGTCGTGTTCCCGGGCCTCGCCACGTGGCTGCCCAAGGCCCTGTTCTGAGGACGCGATGCCGGCCGCCAGCTATACGCGCATCGTCGACTGGCTGCGGGGCGAGATTGAAGCCGGGCGGTTGACGCCCGGCGACCGGATCCCGTCGGAGAACGAGCTGGTCGCGACCTTCGGCGTCTCGCGCATGACCGCAAACCGGGCGGTGCGCGAGCTGACGCAGGAAGGTCTCGTGACCCGCACGGCGGGAAGCGGCAGTTTCGTGGCGCAGCGCCGGCTCGAATTGTCGCTGTTGCGCGTGCCCGACATCGCCGAGGAGATCCGCGCCGAGGCGGCCCGTTATTCCGCCCGGCTGATCGAACGCCATGCCGTTCAGGCGAGCGACGAGATCGCCGCCGCGCTCGAACTCAAGCCCGGGACGACCGTTTTTCATACCCTCATCGTGCATGAAGCCGACAGCCAGCCGCTCCAGCTTGAGGATCGCTACGTCAATCCCGCCTTCGCGCCGGATTATCTGGCGCAGGATTTCAGCGCCCGCTCGCCCAACGCCTACCTCACCCACATTGCCCGCGCCGACGAGGCCGAGCAGACGGTCGAGGCGGTTCCCGCCGATGGCCGCATCGCGCGGCTCCTCGACATCCCCCGCGGCCATGCCTGCCTGAAGGTGACCCGCCGCACCTGGTGCGACGGCATCGTCGTGACGCTCGCTCGGGTCGTGGCGCCCGGCGAGCGCTGGCGCCTGAATATCCGCTTCAAGCCCTGAGAGCGAAAATGACAGCCGCCCCGGCCCATACCCCCGATCGCCCGCTCGCCGGCATCCGCGTGCTCGATTTCACGCGCGTCCTCGCAGGGCCCTATTGCACGGCACTCCTTGCCGATCTGGGCGCCGACATCGTCAAGGTCGAGCCGCCGCAGGGCGACGATTACCGACATATCGGCCCCTTCATCGAGGGCGAGAGCGCGCTGTTCCTGGCGGTCAACCGTGGCAAGCGCAGCATCGTCCTCGATCTCGGCAAGCCTGACGATCTCCATGTCGCGCTTGCGCTCGCCGACCGTGCCGACGTGGTCGTCGAGAATTTCCGTCCCGGCGTCGCCGACAAGCTGGGCATCGGCTGGAAGGCCCTTTCCTCCCGCAATCCCGGGCTCGTCTATGCGAGCATTTCGGGCTTCGGCCAGACCGGTCCGATGGCGCGCCAGCCGGCCTATGACATCATCGTGCAGGCCCTGTCCGGGATCATGACCGTGACGGGAGCGCCGGACGGCGAGCCGACCCTCATCGGCGAATCCATCGCGGATGTCGTGGCAGGCCTCTATGCGAGCTGGGCCGTATTGGCCGCGCTCGTCCGCAAGGGGCGCAGCGGCCAGGGCTGCCACATCGACATCGGCATGCTCGATGCGATGATCGCGGTGCAGCCGCTCGTCGTTGCACGCTATCTTGCAAGCGGCGTGGCACCCAAGCGCGTCGGCAACCGACATCCGCTGTCGGCGCCCTTCGGCGTCTATCGGGCGGCCGACGAGCCCTTCGTGCTCGCGGTGCTCAACGAGAAGCTCTTCGCGGCGCTTGCCGCGCTCATCGGCCGGCCCGATCTGGCCAGCGACCCGCGTTTTGCAACCGACAGCGAGCGCAGCCTGAACGAGCCCGTGCTCAAGGCGGCCATCGAGGCCTGGTCGGCGCAGTTGCCGGCTGCCGCTGCGGTGGCGACGCTGACGGCAGGCGGCATTCCCGCCGCCTGCATCCAGTCGATCGCTCAGGCCCTGTCCTCGGATCAGGTCGCGATGCGCGGCCTTCTCCAGGATGTGTCGCATCCCGCGCTCGGTGCCCTGCGTGTACCGCAGCAGCCCGTCCATTTCGGGGGCTTGCCCCGGGGATGCAGCGCGCCGGCGCCCAGGCTCGACGAGCACGGCGCCGACATCCGGAACGAACTGGGAGTCTGTCCATGACCAGCGCCGATCTCGCCGCCCACGTCGTGGACACGGAAATCGTCGGCGCCGTCGAACGTTTCTGCCGCGAGACGCTCGCCCCGGCGGCTGCCGAGATCGACCGGACCGGTCGCTCGGCCGTCATGCACCGTGAGGCGCTTGCGCAGATCGGCTTCATGGGCCTCAACCTGCCGGAACCCTGGGGCATCGGCCTGCCGGCAACGCAGCTCTTCGAGGCCGTGGCGCATCTGGCCGGCGCCTGCGGCTCGACGGCCTCCATGGTCACGGCGCACTGGCTTGCAACCGATTCCATCCTCATCGGCGGGGATGCCGCCCAGCATGAGCGCTGGCTACCCGGCGCGGCCTCAGGCGAGCTGCTTGGCGCCTTTGCCCTGACCGAGCCCGGTGCAGGCTCCAATCCGGCCGAAATGACGACGATGGCCGTGCCCGTCGAAGGCGGCTATCGCATCCGGGGAACCAAGCATTTCATCTCCAATGCGGGCGATGCGGATTTCATCGTCGTCTATGCGAAGACCGATCCCGCGGCGGGCGCGCGCGGCATCTCCGCCTTCGTTCTCGACCGGAACATGCCGGGCCTCTCGATCGCGCCGCCCGAGCGCACGATGGGACTGCGCGGCGGTCATGTCTTCGAGATCAGCCTCGACTGCGAGGTTTCCGCCGACAGGCGGCTCGGCGCGCCAGGCAGCGGCTTCCGCACGGCCATGAAGGTGCTCGACGCGGGACGTGTCGAGATCGCCGCCTGCGCCGTCGGCATTGCCGAGGCCGCGATGTCAGCGGCAGTCGACTGGGCTCGCCAGCGCCATGTCGGTGGCGCACCCATCGCTGAGTTGCAAGGCATCCAGTGGAAGATTGCCGACATGGCGGTCGATGTCGCCGCCGCCCGCGCCCTCGGCCTTGAGGCGGCGCGCGCCCGCGAGGCCGGCCGGCGCTATTCGCGCGAGGCGTCAATCGCCAAGCTCTTTGCCTCGGAAATGGTCGCGCGCGTGACCGACGAGGCACTCCAGATCCATGGCGGCTACGGCTTCTGCACGAACCTCCCGCTGGAGCGCTATGTGCGCGACTGCCGGATCTTCCGGATCTATGAGGGTTCGTCCGAGGTGCAGCGCAACATCATCGCCCGCCAGATTCTGACGGCCTGAATCCCCGAGGGCTCCGCCACTTACCGGTTCCGGGCTGCCCGCCGGCGACGCGCGATGGCCTCGGCGTGACACTGCATTGCAGTATGACTGCCGACATATTGATTGCGTGAATAGTTTGCGCCGCAAATTTAATAGGTGCAGATAGTTTTGCTGCCCCCTCCTTTTGCTATGCTCCTTCCCCAAGAAGGCAGAACGCCCCGTGTAATGGCCGTGCATTCGGGATATGCCGCCAGAAGGCATTTTGCTTGCCTTGGGCTCCTGCATAGCACCTAGGCCGTTCGCTCACGCAGACGAGTCGCGCGCCGTCCGTCGAATAGGGGAAGGGTCACATGCATGATGCCGCGTCACGACCAGTGCCGTCGTGGTTTGCTTCACCAATCCCGATGAGGATTGGCAGATATCTGAGATATATACTTATCTCTATTCGCTTCGTGGTGAACGTGGTCGCAATCGGGCTGCTCTGCGCCATGATCTTCCTGATCATGTTCCAGATCTTCGGGCGCTACGTTTTCAACTATTCGATCTCGTGGTCCGAGGAGCTTGCCGTCTATTCCCAGATCTGGCTGGTGATGCTCGGGTCCGGCATCGCGATGCGCAACCGGCATCATGCAGGCGTCGACATGATCATCACCCGGATGCCGGTGCCGGTGCAGCGTCTGATCCGTTCGGCCTCCGCGCTTCTCGTCGTTTGGTTCCTGCTCGTCGTGATCATCAGCAGCTTCAGCATGCTGGCATTCGGCTTGATCGTGTCGTCCCCGGCGCTGCAGATCCCGATGGCCGTTCCCTATGCCGCGCTGCCGGTCGGCCTCGCTTACTTCCTCCTCGAATTCGCCATCGCCACTGTTCCGGAGATCCGGAATCCGGCCATGGCCGGCGCAGCACCGGAGCTCTCGGAATGACCTTCGCTTTTGGCGGCTTCCTCCTCCTGATGCTTTCGGGCACGCCGATTGTCTTCGCGCTCGGCGTCGCGGCCCTGCTTGCCATCGTCATGCTGATGGATACGCCGCTCGTCATCGTGGCGCAGCGCGTCTATGGCGGCATCGATTCCTTCTCGCTGATGGCGATCCCGTTCTTCGTCGCGGCGGGCATGACCATGGCGATGGGCGGCATTGCCAAGCGCTTCGTCGATCTCGCCTCCGCGCTGGTCGGCTGGATCACCGGCAGCCTCTATCTCGTGGTGATCGTCACGGGCACGGGCCTCGCCGCCATCTCGGGATCGGGCTCGGCCGACACGGCCGCCGTGGGCTCGATCATGTCGCCGGAAATGCGCAAGCGCGGCTACGACATCGACCTGTCCGCCGCCATGATCGCGG